>JBASOB010000215.1:0-2424 GCA_049657865.1 Mobilitalea sp. | reverse complement strand
GAACAGTACCTGCGTATGAAGCATATTTAAAGCTCAAAAAAAGCATTTCCACCTCAATTCACAAGGAGGCTGTAAATGGAATTATCCAATGATTAATCCGGTAATTATTAAGAAAGCAAAACCCTATGAAACGGAGGAAGGTTGTCTGTCACTCGTAGGTGTGAGAAAGACGACTCGGTATAAATCTATTGAAGTCGATTATCTTGACCGGAAATTTAAGAAGCAGAGACAGACCTTTATACGGTATATCATATATACTGGTTTAAAAAGATGCGATAAAAGTCTATTAATAACCTATTGTGTGCTAATAATAAACTTGCAATAATTTTAAAATATGCTACTATGGTTTATAAATAGAAAAAAATAGTTTATATATAGACTATAATTGGTGGAAAGTAAACGGTGAATGCTATGAATCTATATTTTGAGTTAATGCAAATACCAGTATTTACAATGCAAGATGTTTGTAAATATTACGATAAAATTGAAAGTGCACGTTCGGCAGTTAAACGTCTCATAAAGCAAGGAACAGTAGTTAAAATACGAAATAATATGTATACCTGTATCAGTGGAGAGACCGGAGCACCTATTGCCAATCGATTTCAAATTGCCAGTTGTATCACACCAACATCATATGTTTCGTATCATACGGCAATGGAGTATTATGGTGTGGCTGATCAGATCTACTATGATGTATATGTTTCTTCAGAGACAAAGTTCCAAGCTTTTGATTTTTATGGCTACACATATCGATGTATTATGGCGAAATGTATGCAAGGAATTGAAACTGTGAAGTATAGCGGCGGTGTTAAAGTAACGGATAAAGAGCGCACGTTGGTGGACTGTCTTAAGGATATGGATAAAATATCAGGAATAGAAGAAACAATAGCAAATGTCCAGGGACTGCATAATTTACAGGAGAAAAAAATATTACAGTATTTAGAAGAGTATAACAATCAATTTCTGTATCAGAAGATGGGGTTTCTGTTATGGAACATAAGGACACAACTTGGTTTATCAGATGCTTTTTTTGAAGTGTGTAGGAAAAAGATTGGTAAAAGCAAACGGTATTTAACCAAGGATGCTAGTGATGTGCTATATGATAATGTTTGGAGAATTGTTGCGCCAAAGAACATCACGCATATAAAGAACGGCGAGGATATTATAAATGATTGAATATAATAAAGCACAAATCGGACGGATTGCAACTAACAACGGCTTTGTCCGAGATACGTTTGAAAAGGTACTCAGATTAAAAGAAATACTACAATTCATCAATGAACATGAATACCTGAGAGAACATATTTTGCTAAAAGGTGGTACTGCAATTAACATGACGGTGTTTAATCTTCCGAGACTTTCGGTTGATATAGATATGGATTTCGTACCAAACTATAATCGTGAAGATATGGGACTTGCACGAGAAAAAATAACGCAAATACTAAAGGAATATATGTCACAGGAAGGGTATCGGGTTTCTCCGGCGTCCAGATTTAGTTTTAGCTTAGATGCGTTTCATTTTCAATATCAGAATACAGGTGGAAATCGAGATAGTATTAAGATTGAGATTAATTATTCACTGAGAACACATATCTTTGAACCAGTAAAGTGCAAAATACTAACTGATATTTTTGAAGATGAGATGGAGGTCCTTACACTTGCACCTATGGAAATATTTGCGGCAAAGGCAAATGCATTAATGAGCAGAGCAGCTGCAAGGGATTTGTATGATTTTAATAACATGGAGTATTATGGTCTGTTTGGTGAGTCGGAGCGTGAAATGTTTCGAAAATGCATCATATTCTACAATACAATATCGCAAAAAAAAGTGAATAAAACCTTTGATACATCAGCTATCGATACCATTGATTTTTCAAAAATTAAAAGAGATTTGTTTCCGGTACTAAGAAAAAAAGATAACTTTGATTTGGACGAAAGAAAACAACGGGCTAAAAGATACATCAGGGAACTTATGATTGTAACACCTGAAGAAATGAAATATATGAATGCATTCGAAAATAAAGAGTACAAGCCAGAACTTTTATTTGATGATGAGAAGATAATTGAGCGTGTAAAAGAGCATCCGATGGCAATGTGGAAGATGAAACAAGAGTAAATGAGATGATTAACTTCGATGATTATTTCAAAGCATAGAAAAAGAGGCAGCAAAAAGACACGGATAAATATTTACGACCAATAAAGAGAGCACGCTCATAAAATAGTAAAGCAGTTTGATTTTATATTCTAAAGACTAACTGCTTTTTATGATGGGATAATTGATATAAGCAAGTATCATGGCAAGTTTTATAGGGCAGAAGTGAATCATGATATCTTTAGTGGCAAGTGTATGGGAAGTATATAAGGATAATATGCTTGTAAATACAGTAATTATAAGGGATTACGTGAATTTGAAAATGTATAACT
>JBASOB010000214.1:0-8321 GCA_049657865.1 Mobilitalea sp. | reverse complement strand
GTAAGCGTCAAATCCTCCGCCCCTTATTAAATGAAGCGCCGCTTATTTGCGACGCTTGCTGTAGCAATCAGCTGGAAGTTTTTTTGACCACGGCATAAGTGGCTCCAGTATTGATTGTTCTATATTTCCTTTTTTATCAATTAGTGATGGCAGATTCGTCAACAGATGCTTGATATAATAATACACATTCAGATTATTTGCACGCGCTGTTTCCGTGATGCTGTAAATGATTGCACTTGCCTCAGCGCCACGTACAGTATTGATTGTCACCCAGTTTTTGCGACCGATTGTAAAGTTTCTTAACGCTCGTTCAGAGGCTGAATCATCGATTGGAACCTCTCCGTCTGTAAGAAACACTTTTAAGTATTCCTCTTGATTGATGCTATACTTCAGCCCTTTTGCTGTTAAACCTTTCGGTAATGCAGTTGTGTCAGCAAGGATTTCTCTGACCCACGCAAAATACTCCTCAACCAGCGGTTTAATCGAGGTTTGTCTTTCCTTTAGGCGTTCCTCCGGGGACAGATTCTTTAATGCACCTTCAAGTTCATAGATCGCTCCTATTCGAATCAGGGCTTTGTACGCAATCGATGACTTGATTGCTTCCTGATTTTCCTTGCCGATGGCTTTGATTGCATCTGCAAAATCGCGTCTTGCATGAGCCAGACAATTCGCATTGCAAAGCCCATCCAGTTCACGTGCAATCTTATGATACTGAGCAAGACCATCCGTCACCAGGATTCCATTAAAGTCCTTATAGTACTCTTTGGGATGATCACTATGCCTTGTTTTCTGGTACTCATACACAATGATCTTAGGAACCGGGCTGAGTTCACCTGTGAGATGGACCCACATGTAACTCTGACTTCCTGCAGATCTTCCATCATGAATTACTTCTACCGGTGTTTCGTCGCATTGATTTACATGTGCCTCCAGCTGGCGCTTTTTCATGAATGCATACACTGGAAGAAAATATCTTTCAGCCGACCATACAGTCCAGTTCGACATGGTCTGTTTTGATAAATTCAATCCATTCGCCTGGAAATCTCTTGAAATACGGTCAAGCGGATTACTGTTTACATACTTGGCATTAATAATGGCCGATTCTAACGATGCAGTTGCAATGCTTCCTCGAAAGAGACCAGCTGGGCGATCACCGCGTAGGAATTCATCCTGATGGAGTCCGTCTGTACCGACATATACTTTGACCACATGCTTTTCGGCGGTCCATCTGGCTGGCTCAAAACGAAGCTGCCAGAAGATCTCATCCGGCATGCTTTTATAGTTACCTTCACCAAAGGTGTCAATCAGTGTTTCCTGCGCGACATCATGAGGAACTTCTTCCTGTGGGAAGTCTTTTAAATCTTCCTCTCTCTGTCCCTTTTTCTTGGGTCTGCGTGATGGTCTGGACATTGCTTCCACGGTTTCTTCGATTGTTGGTTCTGGTACACTTTCATCACAGTTAGCCTCAGCCTCATTGAAAAATGAAAGCTGTCCAGTAATCGCTTCAAGTGTCTCTGTATGACGACCAAAACGCTGCTGATTTGCAAGGCGGATCTGTTCCATGAGGTTTTCGTAATTATGCTCTAACGCATCAAGACGGTCCTGCATCTGATAAATGACATCATTCTTGGAATCATGATCCATAGTATTCAGTTCATCCGGAGTGAATTTTTGACACATACTGACCGCCTTTCTTTTAAGATAATTGTAACAGAACTCTGGCAGAAAAGCGAATTCACCAAAAGAAGCGGACCGTCATTTTGCCACCCTGTCAGGCGCAGTGAAAGCATCTTTATAGTGCTTGGAAATATAGAGTTTTCAAGGTTCAAAAGTTGCTTTCAGATGGCTGTTAAAGTCTCTGAAAGCCGTCTGAAAGTGTCGGTTTCAAGTGGAGCGTGACACAATGTATGTGTGCAGAACAGGAGATTATTTTCTCCGTTTTGCACAATCATCAGTATATTTTTTGAGGATTGACATCCTTGATTTTAGGATCCAGTGGATTTAAACCAAGCATTAAATAATGGTACTGTTCCTCTGTCAGTTCAGCCGCATCCTGTGTTGTTCTTGGCCAGGACAGCCGGCCATCCTCAAAGCGTTTATAAAGAAGTAAAAATCCTGTGCCCATCCAAAGCAGACCTTTGAGGCGGTCAGAACGTTTTCCGCAGAAGAGAAAGAGTGTACCTTTCTCGAATGGATTCTGCTGATATCTGTCACCAATAATCATAGCCAGACCGTCAATCCCTTTTCTCAGATCGACCGCGCCACATGCCAAAACTACACGACGAATACCAGCAGCATCTTCAAGCATGTGCTATCTCCTTGAGGATTGAGGTTACTATCCAGTCCGGGATATCACTTGAAAGTTCTATCGAAAATGTTTCAGTCCTGATAACTGCGACTGGAGCACAAGCCTGTTCCACTGCCCGTGATATCTGTACATCTTGCTTTGACATCGGAATTTCAGCAAATGAAATTTCTTCTTTTGAAGATATAACAGGCAGAGATTTCTGAATAGGTTGTATCTGATCATAGGCCTCCTGACGAACCCTGCGTTGCCATAAATAGTAGGTCTGCTCGCAAATGTGATGTTCATCCATCCATTGTTTGGCGGTTTGTCCTTCAGGTCTTGCCAGACACTGGTTAATAATGTTTTTCCAGTTCTGCATGCGTACTTCTTGAGTACATTGATCCATAATATTTAGCCTCCTTTAAAAACTCTATAGATTTATTAGATTTTTTAAAGTATGACACAAAGTTAACTAAAAGTTAAGGCGGATGATTTGACCCTTACTTATTACCATTACTATCTATGCTATTATTGCTTTCATCACTATCATCGCTTTCCTTGCCATCCTCAAGTATCTCATCAGAATTTTGAGAATCGTCTTCTTGGGTTTTATCCTCAGAAGAAACAGAATCCTTATTGTTTACATCACCCTCTGTTTTCTCATTATTTTTACATCCAGAAAATACACTTATGACTATTACCAAAACTATAATTAGTCCTATATTTTTATTCATTTTTCTACCTCCAATAAATTTCATTCTATTTTTTTAGTAACTTCATATTTCATATGTATCTGCAACGTTATCTCACCTCTCCTTTCTATGATGTCATACATGCCTTCGAAATATACTAGTTACAATCGTTACTATCTTTTGACGATAGCTCTTATATCAAAGTTCCATTTTACTAATACTTTTTAGTATTTTTAGTATTTCATAACTAAAAACAATCATTTTGCGTGTTTTGTATAAAAAAGTACACCCATCTTATATCAAAATGAGTGTGCCCTTTTATTACCCATACAATTTTATTCACTTTTTATTCAAACAGCACGTCTCCCCGGTAAACTCCTCTCCAAACACAACGCCCAATACCCCCACAACGTCTGGTTCGGATAAACCCTCTCCATACGGAACGACCTTGCCCCGTTAACCAGATATGCCTTAACCTTCTCCCCATACAAATACAACAATTTAATACCATTGATTATATGATAAAACACATTGAGTTAATTGCTCAGATGACATATAATATTGATTAGTCGCTAAAAATTAAAGACGTGTTTATTACCGTATAATTTATATAAAGTTAATGGAGGATTTCGTCATACTATGTTTAACAACTTAATGTATATGCACCGTTATATGATGGGACAAATGAGAAGAATTTATTTTATGGCTCTACCGGAATCCGAGAAGGACATGAAGAGCAGCCGTTATTATTTTATTGTTGCGGACAGTGCTGTTCAGACAATTGCACAGTTGATCGGTGGTACTTTCTTGGCTACTTTGATGTCTTATAGCGGTGTGTCTGATGCTAATATCGGTATTATCACTTCTTTAGTCAGCCTTGCAGCATTATCGCAATTATTCCTGATAAATTTCTTTAAGAAAATCAAAAAGTACAAGTTGCTGGTTACGGCTACCGCCTTACAGCGAATGCTTTTTGCAGTCATTTATTTAATTCCGATTTTAATGATTGGAAAAACCGCCGCCTCTATCATTATTGTTCTTCTATATTTTATCGGGCAGGTTTTTGTTCAGATTGGTTCTCCAGCTTCGCAGGACTGGATTGCAAGTCTGGTACCAAGCCGAATTCGTGGCAACTATTTTTCGACTAAGGATTCCATCGCAGTCTTTGTTGTTTCCAGTATGATGTTACTTTGCGGTATGGTTTTTGATCATTATAAAAGTACCGGAGATATGCTGACCGGTTTTAAAATTGTAAGTGCTATTATTTTCTTCTTAACACTCATAAATGTGATTGCACTTTCTATGATGAAGGAACCAAAGACTTCTTATGTGAATGCAAGTGGCAAAGAAATGCACGGTCGTCTCGCTAAAAGAGCAAAGGAACTAGAAACTGTTCCTGAAGTAAAAAGCATTGTTCACGAGATAAAAGAAGCCTTTCAAAATCATAGGTTCAGAAAAGCTTTTATGGTTCAATGTCTATTCACCCTTGCTTTCTATATCTGTGCACCGTTTAGTGCCAGTTACCAGATCAACGATTTGTCATTGCCTTACACTTTCATTATGTCAATAAGTTTTATTTTCAACTTATACCGTATCTTTATTATGCCGAGACTTGGCAGATTGGCAGATAAATATGGAATGTCCAAATTAACTCGCTTTTCCTTGTTAGCTCTAGGTCTTAACTTTTTATCAGCTTCCTTTATGATGCCTTGGAATGCATATCCTATGTATATTCTGAGTACCTTCTTTTCCTCGACGGCATGGGCTTTCCTAGGAATTGGATTATTCGGTATTCAACTAGATTTCTTCGAAAAAGAAAAGCGGATGATCTGGTTAACCATCACCTCCTCACTTTCAGGAGTGTTCGGATTTCTGGTCTCTATCTTTGCTGGAACCATATTAGATATTCTCCAGCATCAGAACTTGCATCTACTCGGTACGAAAATATATGCGCAACAGGTTCTTAACCTCCTCGGATTTCTAGTTACTTTATTTGCAGTATTTTTCATAAAACGTTTTCTTGAACCGGAAGAAATAGATAAGAATAATACCGATGGTGAAATCAAATAATCAACTCCACATTTTGTCAAATATAGTCAATCCTTCAACTGCTTGATATACAGAAAATCATTCATCGATTTTCTGTTTATCAAGCAGTTTTTTATCATCATATTCCTGATTTCTCTATACACTATTGGGCATTTATGTTAATATGAAGGCAGTAAATGATTGATTTTACCATTATGACAGGAGGTATTATTTATGGAAACTCGTCCCTATATTTCGTGGGAGCTTGTGGGTGATTTTATGACCGCTACTTTTGAAAAAGTTGGCGTACCACACGCAGACGCCCTTATTTGTTCCGATGTATTGATGGAAAGTGATCGAAGAGGCATCGAAAGCCATGGCTGTAATCGTTTTAAAGCAATCTATATTGACCGGATCGAGGATGGAATTCAAAATCCTGTAACCGAATATGAGATTGTACGTGAAACTGCAACTACCGCAGTTGTGGATGGTCATGACGGCATGGGTATGATTGTTGGAACGAGAGCAATGCAGATGGCAATTGATAAAGCCAAAAAATACGGAATGGGCATGGTTGCAGCCCGCAATTCAACTCATTACGGGATTGCAGGATATTATGCAACAATGGCGACCAAGCAAGGAATGATCGGGCTTACCGGAACAAATGCACGTCCTTCCATCGCTCCAACCTTTGGTGTTGAAAATATGCTAGGAACCAATCCCCTGACCTTTGGTATGCCGACGGATGAAGATTTTCCGTTTGTATTAGACTGCGCTACCAGTATTACGCAGCGCGGTAAGATTGAATATTATGCCCGCAACGGCATGGATACCCCAAAGGGTATGGTGATCGGTCAGGACGGTTCTGCTTTAACTGACAGCAAACAGATTTTAACCGATCTGACCCGCGGAACTGCAGCATTAGCTCCTCTTGGCGGTATCGGAGAAGAGCTTGCCGGATATAAAGGTTACGGCTACGCAACGGTAGTAGAGATATTATCTGCTGCTTTACAGGCTGGTAATTATCTAAAGCTGTTAACCGGGATTGGAGAGGATGGTCAGAAGACTCCTTATCATCTAGGTCATTTCTTCATGGCAATTGATCCCGAAGCATTTACCGGGCTGGATAGCTTCAAGAAAACTACCGGTGATATTCTTCGGGAACTTCGGGCTTCTATGCTGGCTCCCGGAGAAGAACGCATCTATACTGCTGGCGAGAAAGAATATCTCTGCTGGACAGAACGCAAGGATAAGGGAGTTCCGATCGGTGACGCAGTTCAGAAAGAATTCATTGGTATTCGCAATAAATACAATCTGCCTTTTACCTTTCCGTTTGAACTATAAAATATTACTATATTTAACTACATTATGCGCTGATCTTTGCTCAAAATTTATATTGACAGTATGTCTAAGATTCGGTATACTTACTACTGACAAGACAGCTATCATGTCTCATGTATACACTAGCTTGTCAACTGTTAATAGGAGCAAGGTTATGTGAATTAAATCGTTCACATCCAAATTGCTGTATCCCAGCTTTTTGATAAAATAGCTACGTGTTAATCGCGTAATGGAGGTCAATATGACAAAACAATCAAACAAGATTAAGTATTTAGTAATCGCAGCCCTTCTCAGTTCCATCGGAATCATTTTACCATTTCTGCCTTTTAAGATAGTGATACCCCCAGCTTCCTACACTTTAGGAATCCATGTACCTATCTTTATCGCGATGTTTATTTCTCCGGCTACTGCTATCGGTGTTGCACTTATTACAACGGTTGGATTTTTGATTTCCGGCTTTCCACTTGTAATTGTACTACGTGCACTGACCCATGTGGTTTGGGCAATTCTTGGCGCATACATTTTAAAGAAAAACGGCAATATCTTATTATCACTTAAGACCGCCATTCCTTTTGCTCTGCTGATTTCTGTAGTACATGCAATATGCGAAGTTGCAGCAGTCATGCTGTTCTTCCTTGGCGGTACTAGCACCATGAGCTTTTCTTATATCATGTTATTTATTGGTCTTGGAACCATTGTTCATAGTTTAGTTGATTTTTCCATTGCCGTATTTGTATGGAAAGCCGTTCAACATGTGATCAATATGCCGGTCAATGCAAGAATAAAATCCAAATAATTTTTCCGCACTTTAATTATATAAAATATCAGGAATCCATCACGAGAATTCCTAAATAAAAACAAGGGAAATTACACAACCTTACGGTATGTAATTTCCCTTGTTTGTTTGTAACTGTTCAGTACCTTCACCGTTACTGCTACTGTTTCACCAATTTCCACATTGCTTCAATAAATTGCCTAGCCACCACTGCATTATCTGGTTTCGTATCTTCTAAAGTACAGTGGATAAACGGTTTCCTCTCCTTAACAAAGCGTAGAATCGGTTCATAATCCAGTTCTCCGGTACCTGCCGCAATCGATATTATTTTATTGTCTTCTATGATAAAATCTTTCATATGGATTACGGCAATATCATTTCCTAATATCTCAATCGCTTCTTTTATTACTGATGTTTGCTCCATATAATTATCCATTCCAAGTAAATTCACCGGATCAAAGATAATCTGCAGATTTGGTGAATTGATTGCATCTAAAACCTGTCTTGCCCTCATACTGTTATATACGATATGATTTCTTACCGGCTCGATTGCCAGGATGACTCCCATGGATTCTGCATATGCAACTACCGGTTTCAAATTGTGAATGAACAGCTGCAATGCTTCTTCTGTACGACAAGCCGGTTCCGTACGGTATTCCTCGTTTGGAGCTCCGGTTTCGGTTCCAACTACACCGCATCCTAAGGCTGCTGCAAAACGTATGTGTGCAAGATAAGTATCAGTAATTTTCTTCAACTGCACTGGATTTGGATTCGCAAGATTAAGATAACAGCCAAGAACTGCGAAATCAATTTCATGTTGACGGAAGATATTCTTAAGATACATTGCGAGTCCCGGAGTTAAGGCTCCATTATCAACCGGATAATCCTTAATCACTTTTGATAATGCAACATGTGCACAGGAAAATCCCTGTTGCTTGATTATAGTAAGACGTTCTTCTAGTGAAACATCGATTGTATCATGTAATCGTATTCCAATCTGCATTCTGATATCCTCCTTTTACGAATCATACTTATCCAATATAGGATATTACGATCCAATTCACTTAAAGTGTTCTACAATTCTATCTACTATAAGATTGTAACATGTTATCCACTTTAAGATTGTTCAAAGCTATTTATTATAAAATTCAATTATACTCTCTGATTGGAGATTGTACCAAGTTCACTACACTAAGAC
>JBASOB010000213.1:0-12520 GCA_049657865.1 Mobilitalea sp. | reverse complement strand
AATATAGAACAATCAATACTGGAGCCACTTATGCCGTGGTCAAAAAAACTTCCAGCTGATTGCTACAGCAAGCGTCGCAAATAAGCGGCGCTTCATTTAATAAGGGGCGGAGGATTTGACGCTTACGGTAATAATAAGGATAATAATGATCAAGTAATAGGAAGTGAGCTTTCTGATGTAGTTGAAGCAATTTATAAAATAAAAGATTCGGGATTAGCACTTGCGGATGTACCGGTTGATTTAAGTAATATGGATTCAGTGAAATATTATACTGGTCTTTCTGATGCATCTAAAGTCAAGGACCTTTTAGTATCAGAAACTATGATTGGATCTCAAGCATACTCATTGGTTCTTGTTCAATTGAATAAGGCAGAGGATGCAGAAACCGTTGCAAATGAGATGTTAGAGGGGATAGATCCAAGAAAGTGGATCTGTGTTGAGGCTGATGATCTTCAAATAGTAACACAGAGTGATTTAGTCATGCTTATTATGGTATCTTCAGAACTTAAAGATTCTGTTACATCCGTTGAAATTGTTGATGCCTTTAAAGAAGTGCGTGGTGAGGAACTTGACTTTGAGCTAAAGAAATGATTTAGAATATAGAACAAGTCCATTTTCACGTAAATTAAGGAACTTCTGAAGTAATAATAGATGCTAAATTAAGGAGATGCCATGCTATTTTCAAGTGTTATATTTTTATACTATTTTTTGCCCTGTGTTCTCCTCTTGTATTTTATCTCTCCCAAACAGATGAAAAATTTGGTTCTCCTTAGTGCAAGCCTGTTTTTCTATTGGTGGGGAGAACCGAAATATACAATTTTGATGATTCTCACCATTTTTCTTGGCTACATTCATGGCATATTGATTGATAAATATAGGGGAAAAACAGCATCTAAGGTTTTTCTTATTTCCTCGGTAACAACAAGTATTGCATTGCTCGGTTTTTTCAAATACACAGATTTTTTCGTGAGAAATGCAAATGCTGTACTTAACTCCTCTATTCCACTTCTAAAACTTGCACTTCCCATAGGTATCAGCTTTTATACCTTCCAAACACTCAGCTATACCATTGATGTGTACCGTGGAAATGCAAGGGTGCAAAAAAACCTAATCAACCTTGCAACCTATGTAGTTTTATTCCCACAGCTAATCGCAGGTCCGATTGTGAGGTATACAACAGTTGAAGAGGAGCTAAAGAATAGAACGCATAGTTTTGAAAATTTCGCTTATGGTGTAAATCGTTTTATATCAGGGCTTGCGAAAAAAGTATTATTAGCAAATTCTCTTGGTGAACTGTGTGAAATCTTTCAGGATTCAAACGAAAAATCGGTACTGTTCTTTTGGGTGTATGCTACCTCGTTTTCTCTTCAAATCTACTTTGATTTTTCGGGATACAGTGATATGGCAATTGGTCTAGGTAGAATTTTTGGCTTTCATTTTCTGGAAAACTTCAACTATCCGTATATCGCAAAAAGCATCACAGAATTTTGGCGCAGATGGCATATGTCTCTGAGTACATGGTTTCGTGATTATGTCTATATCCCGATGGGTGGAAACCGTGTGAAAAAATCCCGATGGCTTTTTAACATTATTGTGGTTTGGGTGCTTACAGGCTTTTGGCATGGAGCTGAATGGAATTTCATTGTATGGGGCTTGTTCTTTGCGTTTTTCCTTATACTCGAAAAGCTTTGGATTGGCAAGTTCCTTGCAAAAGCTCCGTCTATTCTTAGCAGAATTTATGTACTGCTGCTAGTTGCCATCAGCTTTGTAATCTTTAATGCAAACGGAATGAAGGAGGCGGTTAGCGATATTGGAGCTATGTTCGGAGCACAGAATATCCCCTTGGTCACAGCGGAAACACTGTACTATTTACGTAGTTATGCAGTGGTGATTATACTTGCTATTATCGGTTCTACACCGTTTATCAAACATGCTGTACAAAGATTAAGGCAGCATCCTGCTGCAAATCGAATTTTCAATATTGCCGAGCCCGTGGTTATGATTACGCTTCTTATTGTAATAACAGCATACCTCGTTGACGGCTCATTTAATCCATTCTTATACTTTAGATTTTAGGAGGTAACGATGAACGATAGAACGAAAAATATAACGGTCACCATTGTTTTCATCGTATTCTTTGCAATTACCACTTTACTTATTCTTTTTCATAAACCAAATGAAATATCGGAAAATGAGAGAAGAAAGCTGGCTCAGCTGCCTGAACTCTCAGGGGAAAACATACTTTCTTCAAAATATATGGATGAATTTGATAAATACACCCTTGACCAGTTCCCGTTTCGTGATACATTCAGACACTTGAAAGTAGTCACACAGCTTTCAGTATTCCATCAAAAAGATAACAACGGAATCTATATCGTTGATAATACGGTGTCGAAAATAGAGTACCCTCTGAAGGAAAACTCTGTCATCAATGCCGCCGATAAGTTTAAGGATTTGTATGATACCTACTGCTTAGGCAAGGATGTGACTGTGTACTATTCGATTATTCCGGATAAAAATTATTTTATAGCAAAGGCAAACGGCTATCCTTCAATGGATTATGACAGGCTTGTTACACTTTTAAAGAAAAACTTAGACAGTATGAAGTACATCGATATATTCGATTGCCTTTCGATTGAAGACTATTACTCAACCGATACCCATTGGCGTCAAGAAAAGCTTACCGATGCAGTGGAACGTATCGCCAAAGAGATGGGATTTTTTGAACGACTGACAGGAAAATATAAAGTAAACAAGGTCAGTCCTTTCTACGGAGTGTATTATGGACAGGCGGCTTTGCCAATGGAAGCGGATACCATTTATTATCTGACGAACGATATCACTGACAGCTGCAAAGTCTATAACTACGAAACGGACAAGTATTCAGATATTTATGATCTGGAAAAGAGTGGAAGCAACGATCCGTATGAGATGTTTCTTTCGGGTGCAGTCCCCCTTTTGACAATCGAAAATCCTAATGCAGAAAGCAATAAAGAATTGGTGATTTTCAGAGATTCCTTCGGTAGTAGCATTTCACCATTATTTGCGGAGGCTTACAGTAAAATCACCCTGATTGATATTCGGTATATAGCAAGCGATTATTTAGAAAATTTCATCACATTTGATAAGCAAGATGTATTGTTTCTATACAGCACCCTTGTGATTAACAATAGCACGATGCTGAAATAGTAAAAGTTAATTACAAACTGTTAAGTGAAGAATATAAATGAAAGTTGAATAGTTGAATAGTTGAAAAGAAGAAGCTCCCTACTATATTTAATATTAGGAGTTGTAAAATATAGCACTTGGCACCGCACGGTGCACCTAGTCTTGGCATATCGAGAAAGGGTGATATGCGATGTTATGATAGTACTTTCTATTATATAGAAAGAATCAATCTAGTCTTACATATTCCCGATGATATGATCGGGATAGAGATAAATTAAAAAGTGTGACCGGGAAACTGGTCACATTATCATAATTCCATTGTTAATTCATGAAAGCATGTGAATAGTATTATTGATTTGCTTTGGTGAATTAATAAGCAGCCTTTTGGAATGAGACAAGTTCATTTTGAGTATATATTAAATAGATGGAAATTGAACGGTTTATACAAAAAAGGCAGAATAATAAAATTTTTATTTAGTCCTGGCTTGACACACGCTGAGAAGGTGAAGCTGTTGAGTGCGGAAAAGCGCCCACGAAAGATATTTCGTAAAGTTTTTGTAGTATGACAGAAGCTGCACTTTAATTGTGATATTGAAAACCAAAAATTTATTTTATAATTATTGAAAATCGGTTGATATCTACGTAGTAAATATGTAAACTAAGGATAAAGTTCTCCTCCAATGCTTGGTTGGTTATGTTTCGTGTGTAAATACCTCAGAGCAAATTAAAAGAGGAAGAAGGGGTAGTCAAAATGAGAAAATTGGAGATTATATTAAGTTGTGTTGCACTTTGTGTTGTAATATATTCACTAATAAAAGGTAGGAGAAAAGACAATATCAAATACCTGTCACTACTACTTCTTATACCGGTTATGGTTGCACATGTCATTTTTGAAGGTATAAGATGGCAAATGTATGGTGTATATGCATATATTATCTATTTGGCATTTCAATTTTTATTCCTACGAAAAAAACGCTTATCGATAGAAGAATCAGGTCCTAAAAAATGGACCGTTTGGTTAAGCGCAATCATTCTTATCTTGAGTATTTCTTTATCATTTTTATTTAGAATGAATGAGATGCCTAAGCTAACCGGAGACTATGAGGTAGGAACCGTTAGCTTAGATTTAGTAGATGATCTACGTTCTGAAATATATGGAGACAAAACGGGAGAACCACGAAAAATACGAATTCAGTTTTGGTATCCTATTGATGATCATGCCAATAAGAAAATAGTTCCTTGGATGGCGGATGGCATATTGGTTGCAAGAGGAGTGACTAAAGTAGCATATTTGCCAGGTTTTTTAATGGAATCTGCTGCACAAATATCCTCAAATAGCTATGGCAACGCTAATTTAAGTAATTCGGAAAAAACATACCCAGTTGTAATTATATCCCACGGTTGGACTGGTTTTAGAAATTTACATACAGATGTAGGTGAGATGCTTGCCAGCCATGGATATATTGCCATTAGTATAGACCATACATATGGTTCGATTGCTACCGTATTTGACAATGGAGAAATAGCAACACTGGACCGTAGTGCATTGCCCTCAAGAGAAGAAACACTAGATTTTTTAACGTATGCCGATAAACTTGTTACTACGTATGCCTATGACACTCGATTAGTACTAGATTACTTAGAAAATCTGACATCAGATTCATTGTTTTATCAGCGAATTGACTTAGACAAAATGGGAGTGTTAGGCCACTCTACAGGTGGTGGAGGGGTAGTCAAACTATCACTAGAAGACACACGAATCAAAGCAGTTTTCGGCCTAGATGCATGGGTAGAACCTATTGGCTATGACACTTTAAGTAAGGGACTGAGTATACCTAGTCTTTTCATTCGAAGTGAGTCGTGGGAAGAAGGACAAAATAACGCCTATCTAAAAACCCTTGTAAATAATTCTGAAATTGAGCCTATAACACTACAAATCAATGGATCAAATCATTTGGATTTCACCATGTTATATATGTATCAACCCCTTTACAGATATATCGGATATTCCGGAGAGCTAGACGCTTATTTAAATGCAAAGATACAAAGAGAGTTGATATTAAACTTTTTTGATATCACATTAAAAGACAGTACTGATTTAATCCAATCAATTGAAGAAAAATATGAACCTGTTATAAAAATAAAATTTTAAGGAAGCAAGAGCACATATTACAAGAAGAAACAAGTGAAGCAGATTTCTGCTTCACTTGTTTCTTCCTGGCTTGATAAATTCTGAAGATGCATTTACTTGTTGAAAAGTCAGCGATATACTATAATGACTTTATCTGATAAATATTTGATCAGTTGTTACAATAAAAATCTAGGATGAGAATAGAAACATTTATCATAACATATCACTGCATTGAAAGCAGAGGGCATTAACAAATTCATTTTCATAGAAGCAGAAAGGATCTGTAAATGACCATCTTTAGAAGGAGATGGTATACATTAATCAAGATCATATAAGCGAGGAAAAATAATGATAATTCACAGTAAAAATTTCAACGTAAAGCAGATAGCGCAGTCAGGCCAATGCTTTCGAATGAATCCAATAGATGATGACAGCTATAGCCTCATTGCTCATGGTCGGTTTCTTGTATTGACGCAAATTGAGGAAGAAACCGTCGAACTTAGCTGCAGCGAAGAAGAATATTCAAAAGTATGGGAAGATTATTTTGATATGAGATATGACTATGACGGTATCGTGCAGAATCTGCTGGAGGGTACCGATGATTTCCTACGTAAAGCAGCAGAATACGGTAGAGGAATCCGCATTCTCAGGCAGGAATCTTTTGAGGCAGCCATCAGCTTTATTATTTCTCAGAACAAGAATATTCCAGCTATCAAAAGCTGTATCGAGGCTATCTGCGAACAATATGGGGAACGAAGAGTAAGCTCCTGGAGCAGTGAAGTAACTTATTATACCTTCCCAACACCACAGGCGTTGGCAACTGCGAGCCGAGAAGATTTAAGAAAACTGAAAACCGGATACCGGGATGAATATATAATTAAAGCATCACAGGCATTCCTTTCCTGTGAAGTGGATCTGGAGGATTTAATGAGGAGCGATGGGGACTGCACGATTAAAGCTTTGAAAAGTATTCATGGAATCGGAGACAAAGTAGCGAACTGCATCGCGCTGTATGGCCTGCACCATATTGAAGTATTTCCCGTGGATGTTTGGATTAAGCGAATTCTGAAGGAGATTTATAATGATGAATTTGACCAAAGTAAGTACGATGGATATGCTGGAATCGTCCAACAATATATGTTTTATTATATGAGACATCTGCAGGGAATCTAGTGATGAATCAATTGAATCATAAGAATTAGTCTTAAACATGAAATATACTTGACAACGACGAGAAGTAGAATTATAATTCTACGCAATTGAATAAGATTTGCAGGGGAACTTAAGTTAAGTTGAGAAGACGTATGTCTGACCCTTTGAACCTGTCAGTTAACACTGTCGTAGGGAGCATTTATCATTTGTAATTTTGATGCCTGTTTTTTATGATAGGCATCTTTTTTTATGGGATCAAGTGGCAGAAAATTTAAGTGTGAAGAAAGCATCTTCACGATTAAATTTGTGCTTGCAGCCCAAAATTTGCAAGCGGAGAGAAAGGGAGGGTGATTCATATGAAAACAGTTTTAACAATAGCAGGAAGTGACTGTAGTGGTGGTGCCGGTATTCAGGCAGATATCAAGACAATTACAGCTCATAAACTATATGCGATGAGTGCGATTACTGCGCTTACAGCACAGAACACTACCGGTGTATATGGAATTATGGAGGTGGCATCTGAATTTCTTGCTAATCAATTAGAATGTATTTTTAGCGATATCTATCCGGACGCAGTTAAGATTGGAATGGTCTCAAACAGTGCATTAATTGAAACCATAGTTTCTAAGTTGATTACTAAAAAAGCAAAAAATATTGTGGTAGATCCGGTCATGGTATCTACTAGCGGGTATAAACTCCTTAAGGACGAGGCAGCTAAAACTTTGATAGAGAAGCTGATGCCAATTGCTTCCATCATTACACCGAATATCCCAGAAGCAGAGATATTAAGCGGGATTAAGATTACGAAGTCTCAAGATATGGTAGCTGCTGCTGAAATAATTTCAAAAAAATATGAAGGTGCAATTCTGATTAAAGGTGGACACCGCCTAAATGAGGCGAATGATTTCTTATATCAGTATGGGAAATCAGAGTGGTTTTATGGAGAGCATATTGATAATCCGAATACACATGGTACTGGATGCACATTATCCTCTGCCATTGCATGCAATCTGGCAATCGGACTTGATTTATCGCAAAGCGTCTATCTTGCAAAGAAATACATATCCGGAGCATTAAAGGCAAACTTGAATTTAGGAAAGGGAAGTGGCCCGATGGACCATACCTATGCCATTCATATCGAGGAAAGAACAGAATAAGGTCAACTATAAAATCATGGAATAATTAAGGGAGACAGAAGATGAAGGAACAAAAAACATCGGTGTTTAGTAATTCATTACTTTGGTTTGGTGCGGCAGTTTCAATTGCGGAGATTTTAACCGGAACCTATTTGTCAAGCTTAGGTTTCAAAAGAGGATTGATCGCAATCCTCATCGGGCATCTGATTGGCGGTGTCTTGTTTTTCTTATCAGGCCTGATCGGTGGACAGACGGGGAAAAGTTCAATGGAAACAGTAAAAATGTTTTTCGGAGAAAAGGGATCTCTGCTGTTTTCCGTACTAAATGTACTTCAGCTGGCTGGTTGGACTGCAATTATGATTATCAGCGGGGCAAGAGCAACTGCAACAATTGCAGATCCGGCGCTTGGATTTTCAAGTAAATGGATCTGGTGCCTTGTGATAGGCGGACTCATTCTGATATGGATCATGATTGGAGTCAGGCATCTGAGCAAGTTAAATACAGTTGCTATGACAGCATTATTTGTATTAACGGTTATCTTAAGCATAACCATATTTCATGGCAATCTGAGCGGTACAATTACAGATGATTTGAGCTTTGGAGCAGGAGTGGAGCTTGCAGTTGTAATGCCGCTGAGTTGGTTGCCGCTCGTTTCTGACTATACAAGAGAAGCAAAGAAGCCGGTGCAGGCAACAACAGCAAGCGCAATTATATATTTCCTTACAAGTTCTTGGATGTATATCATCGGGATGGGAGCAGCTATCTTTACCGGTGAATCAGATATTGCAAAAATCATGCTTCAGGCAGGACTTGAAATCATAGGAGTAATTATTGTAGTCATCTCTTCGGTATCTACCACCTTTTTGGATGCATATTCAGCAGGCGTCAGTTCTGCTAGCATTTCGTCAAAAATCGATGAGAAGAAGGCAGCTATGATCATATGCCTTGGAGGGATACTCTTAGCAATCTTTACGCCGATTGAAAATTTTGAAAACTTTTTATATCTCATTGGATCCGTATTTGCGCCAATGATTGCAATACAGATTTCAGACTATTATATCCTCAAGAAGCAAGCGGTAAAAGAAAAGGTGAACCTTACCAATCTGATTATCTGGCTTGCCGGATTCTTAATTTACAGGGTATTCCTGCGAATTGATACACCGGTAGGCAGCACGCTCCCAGTGATGGTGATTACGATTGCAATCTGTCTGGTGGTTCAAAATATAAAAAATAGAGGAGGAAATACCTATGTTCACAGAAATTCTAGAAAACCTTCATAAGACAACCCCCTTGGTGCACTGCATCACGAATTATGTCACTGTAAATGATGTGGCGAATGTTCTGCTGGCTTGCGGCGGTTCACCGATTATGGCAGATGAGGAGAAGGAAGTAGAAGAAATTACATCAATCTGCACTGCGTTGACGATTAATATTGGAACATTAAATGAAAGAACGATAAAATCCATGCTGAAAGCAGGGAAAAAAGCGAATGCACTTTCACATCCGGTGGTGTTAGATCCTGTGGGAGCAGGTGCTTCTATGCTTCGTACAAAGACGACTTTTGATTTACTTGACCAAGTAAAATTTACAGTAATCCGTGGTAACATATCTGAAATCAAGACGGTTTATTTGGGAAACGGAACAACCTTGGGAGTAGACGCAGATATCAGCGATGCGGTTACCGAGGAGAATTTAGAAGAAGCTATTATATTTACGAAAAAATTAAGTGAAAGGACAGGAGCAATTATAGTAATTACGGGAGCTATTGATATTGTTACAGACAGTGAAAGAGCTTATGTAATACGCAATGGTAATCACATGATGTCAAAAGTTTCTGGTACCGGATGCATGCTGACCGCTATGATTGCAGCCTTCGTCGGTGCGAATCAAGAACAGGGCTTACTTGCAACGGCAGCAGCAGTATGCATGATGGGTTTAGCAGGGGAATTAGCTTATCGGAAGGTTGTGAAAGAAGATAAAGGTACCTCCACACTTCGTTTTTCAATCATTGATGAAATTAGCAAAATGGATGCAATTACATTAAATGGAGGTGCTAAAATTGAAGTTAAGTAAGGAATCTCTGCGTTTATATGCGGTTACAGACCGAATGTGGCTGGGATGCGAATCACTGGCAGACCAGGTGGAGGAGAGCATCAAAGGTGGAGTAACGTTTGTTCAGCTTCGCGAAAAGAAAATGTCCTTTGGAGAATATGTAAGGGTTGGAAAAGAAATCAAGGAAGTAACAGATAAGTATCAGATTCCCTATGTGATTAACGATATGGTAGAGGTTGCAATCGCGTGCGGAGCAGATGGAGTTCATGTAGGACAGGAAGATATGGAAGGCAGTGATGTCCGCAAAAGAATAGGGAATGATAAGATTCTTGGGATTTCAGTACAGACGGTAGAACAGGCCTTGCTCGCAGAAGAAAAAGGTGCAGACTATCTCGGCGTCGGCGCAGTATTTGCAACTTCCACTAAATTAGATGCAGAGAAGGTCTCCTATCATACTTTGAAAGCCATCTGCGAAGCAGTTTCCATACCGGTTATCGCTATCGGTGGAATTTCAAAACAAAATATACTTAAATTAAAAGGCAGCGGAATTGACGGAGTTGCAGTAATCTCTGCTGTTTTCGCACAGAAAAACATTTATGAAGCCTCTAGAGAAATGCGAAATTTGTTTGACAAAGAGGTGAAAGATAGTAAGTGATATTTGGATTTTATCCCAGTGGGTAGAATATAATATCCTTTAAATTGATATCATGCATGCTCATATTACTTAGTAAATAGAATTAATATCCTTCAATTCGTCGGTCATGCCTAAGTGAATGGCGCCTTTCACCGGCATCCCACTCAGCCTTTTCTGACTCCGATTCTAATAATAATTGGGGTACCTGTGCAGGATTTCCGAATTTATCAATGGCAACCATAACCAGATAAGCACGATTGACGACTTTACGAACCCCTTCTAAATTCTCTACATAAGTATCAACGCGAACTTCCATAGAAGTATGCCCGACATAAGTAATGCGGCCAACTAGAACTAATGTATTATTAATAAAAGCACCCGCTTTAAACTGCAGATTATCTATGGCTGCCGTAGTTACATTGTATCCGGAATGGCGTCTTGCTACTACCGCGGCTACCACGTCAATCCATTCCACCAACTGTCCGCCAAATAATCGACCTGCTCCGTTAATATGCGAAGGCATCAGAATCTGAACCTGTTCCGTAAGTGAATCACTAACTCGTTTTGCATCCATATAGTAATATTTCCTTTCTTGGATTCTATTTCTATTTTATTACCTCTGACAGAAAAGGGCAAGTAATTTACGTTTGCATACGAGGATATCTTTTTCTGGTCAGATAAGAAAATCTCAGTAAATTCAGCATTTTTCTAAAACCATACTACTAAAAATACAAAAACACTTTTCTTTGCTGAATTTTATGTTATAATATAAAAAGATTTGAAAAAAAATTAACAATATGGAAAGGATTGAGATAATATGGCATTAGTAACTACGAAAGAAATGTTTGAAAAGGCTTACGCTGGGGGATATGCAATTGGTGCTTTCAACGTAAATAATATGGAGATTATCCAAGGAATCACAGAAGCAGCGAAAGAGGAGAACTCACCTATTATATTACAGGTATCAGCTGGCGCAAGAAAATATGCGAAGCATATCTATTTAGTGAAATTAGTAGAAGCTGCTATTCTTGATACAGATCTACCGATTGCTCTTCATTTAGATCATGGTCCTGATTTTGAAACATGTAAATCCTGTATTGATGGCGGATTTTCCTCAGTTATGATTGATGGTTCCCATTACACTTTTGAAGAGAATATTGCAGTAACTAAAAAAGTTGTTGAATATGCTCATGCTCATGGTGTAACTGTAGAAGGAGAATTAGGTAAATTAGCAGGAATTGAAGATGCAGTTAATGTATCAGCAGAAGATGCTTCTTATACAAAACCAAGTGAAGTAGAAGAATTCGTTAGACGTACTGGTGTTGACTCCTTAGCGATTGCTATTGGAACAAGCCACGGCGCATTCAAGTTCAAACCAGGTACCAAACCTCAACTTCGTTTCGATATCTTAGAAGAAGTTGAAAAATTACTTCCTAACTTCCCTATCGTATTACATGGCGCATCTTCTGTTTCTCAGGAATATGTTAAAACCATTAATCAATACGGTGGTATTATGGAAGATGCAATCGGTATTCCAGAAGATATGTTAAGACAAGCAGCTAAAATGGCTGTATGTAAGATTAACATTGATTCTGATTTAAGACTTGCATTTAGTGCAGGAATCAGAGAATATATGTTTACAAATCCTAGCCATTTCGATCCTAGACAATACCTCACTCCTGCAAGAAACAATATTAAAGAAGTGGTTAGACATAAGATCGTTGATGTACTTGGTTGCTCAGGCGCAGCAAAAGACTTCAAATAAGTTTCAACTATTAATATAATATAATTGTAAAATAAAATGAGCTTTTACCGAATAGATGAGTAATCAACTACGAGGTAAAGGCTCATTTTACATTGAAATGAATTGCAAAAATAAATAGGAGCATTCGGAATTCTAGTTAAGAACATGATATCAAAGGAAATAAACGAATTAAATAAGTTAAATCGTGATTTAACATTCCTTGTAAGGCTTAGAACAAGGAAAATTGTGAAATTAAATCATCCTCGCGAAGGACCTCAACCAGCTCTGACGGATGAAGCGGAGCACTGAAGATGAAGCCCTGAATGATATCGCAATGCTGTGCTCTAAGCATAATAAGCTGATCATCCTGCTCCACGCCCTCTGCAACAACTTTAATATCAAGACTGTGAGCTAATTGGATAATTGACTCTGCGATACAGGAATCCTTATCATTGATACAGATATTATCAATAAAAGACTTGTCGATTTTAAGGGTATTAATC
>JBASOB010000212.1:0-2646 GCA_049657865.1 Mobilitalea sp. | reverse complement strand
AGCATATTTCATATCTACATTTCAAGAGGTTTATAGAATTTTCACTAAATATACATAATAATCATAGAAAATGGCTATCCCCGGCTGAGATTGTTCACTCATTATCAACAATACCGTGAAAACTATTTACAAAGAACTTTATCACCATGAAATAAAATCAGGCTGTCACAAAATAAACTATTTTGCAGCAGCCTGATCTAACTATAGTATACGAACTTATAATTGAATTATTTCTATTACTTATTATTGAACTCTTTCTATTACTTACTATTGACCTATTTCTATTATTTCGCCATAAACATCATGATGTCATTACTTCTCTGAATGAATTTAGTCATTGCTTCCGGCTCTAATGGTTTGTGTGCAATTAATGCCAAGTCATAAAGCTGTTCACAGATCATTGGTGTCTGCTCTGCATTTTCATTCGTAATAATATATTTAACTAATGGATTATTTGCATTGAGTACCAGTGTCTCGCTGCTGCCAAATGCATTCATATCCATGCCCGGCATATTGTACATACGCATCATATCCTGCATTCTACGATTTTCTTCGGAAAGAGTCATGACAGAAGATACTTTTTCGTTCTTAAACTTATCTACCTTAACTTCAAGCTTGTCCTTGCCGAGAACTTTCTTGAAAAGAGCTGTCATAGCATCGGTATTATTTTTAAGAATCTTCTTATCTTTCTTTTTAACTTCTGCCTTGAAGCTTTCATTAATATCAGCATCAATTCTCTGGAATTTAATAGTTTGATCCTGACTTTCGAGCTGTGTAATAAAAGGCTGGTCAATGTTATGTGTAAGGATTAAGGCATCTGATCTGGACTCTTTGAACATATTCACATACTGGCTCTGCTGTTTTTCATCCGTCACATAGTAGATGACCGTCTTTTTCGCTTCGTTCTCTTCTTCGTCATCCTCTTCATTCTCATGATCATGGCCGCATTCACAATTTTCATCATGTACATGCTCTTTACCATTCTCTTCGCCTTGTTTACCATCTGCTGAATCAACATCTTTGCTTACATTGCTATCTTCTGATGCATCAACATCTTCTGTAGTTTTATTTGCTTCTACATATTCTGCCAACGTGATATATTTGCCTTCTAAGTCTTTGTATAGAACAACCTCTTTCATCTTATCACGGAATTTCTCGTCTTTTAAGCAGCCGAATTTAATGAAAGGACTGATATCATCCCAGTATTTCTCATAGGATTCTCTCTCTGTTTTATACATTCCGGATAATTTATCTGCCACTTTCTTGGAAATGTAATCTGAGATCTTTTTAACGAATCCGTCATTTTGTAATGCACTTCTAGATACATTTAATGGAAGATCCGGACAGTCAATCACACCTTTTAAAAGCATTAAGAATTCAGGAATTACTTCCTTGATGTTATCTGCAACAAATACTTGATTGTTGTATAATTTAATGCAGCCTTCTAAGGAATCATATTCTGTATTAATCTTAGGGAAATATAGGATACCTTTTAAGTTAAATGGATAATCCATGTTTAAGTGAATCCAGAATAAAGGTTCTTTATAATCATTGAATACGCTGCGATAGAACTCTTTGTATTCTTCTTCAGTACATTCATTCGGATGTTTTGCCCATAGTGGATGTGTATTATTTAAAGGTTGAGGTTTCTTCTCTTCTTTGCCTTCTTCTGTTACTGCACCGTCCTCGTCAACTACTTCTTCAACAACTTCCGGCTTTTTCTCTTCTACCGGAGCATTTTCATTTTCAAAGTAAATCTCAACAGGTAAGAAGGAACAGTATTTCTTAATTACTTCCTTCGCACGGTATTCATTCGAGAACTCATAGCTGTCTTCGTTCAAGAACAGCGTAATGTCGGTACCACGCTCTGTCTTAGTACCTTCTCCCATCTCATATTCTGTGCCGCCGTCTGATTCCCAGTGAACTGGCTGTGCATCTGTCTGCCAGGATAAAGTATCGATTGATACACGTGAGGATACCATGAAGGCGGAATAGAATCCTAAGCCGAAATGACCGATAATCTGATCTTCATTTGTCTTATCCTTATATTGTTCCATGAATTTCTGTGCACCGGAGAATGCGATCTGATTGATAAATTCCTTTACTTCATCTGAGGTCATACCAATTCCGTTATCAGAAAAACAGATTGTCTTCTCTTCAGAATTCACTGTTACTTTCAACTGATAATGAGTATCTTCCGGAACGGTTGCTTCCCCCATCATCTCAAGCTTCTTCAATTTCGTAATCGCATCGCTACCGTTAGAGATTAATTCTCTCATGAAAATGTCATGATCCGAATATAACCATTTCTTTATAATTGGAAAAATGTTCTCTGAATTAATTGATAAATTACCGCGTTCTGTGTCCATATTAGTACTCCTTTTCTTATTCATAATATTTTATGTAATCGCGAGGCAGCTTCTAAAGTATAAGTTTGTCGCAATACGATACCTGTTGATTTTCTATAAATGATATAATAATACTGCAAATATGAAATGTCAAGACAAAATTAGCACTCTTTGAAGAAGAGTGCTAACAAAATTTGTTTCCTTTTAAAATGTTAAGGTCCTAACTTCTATTTTCTGCTACTCTTCAAAAGGAATTCCTTGCTCCTGAAGCAGATTTTTTACTTCTTTATCCCAATCC
>JBASOB010000211.1:0-4740 GCA_049657865.1 Mobilitalea sp. | reverse complement strand
GAAGTAGGCTTCGCCGTCAAGGATATAGGTAAATGCGTTTAGTTCGGGATCTGTTGCTAAGTTCCAGGTTGTATTTGGCTGGAGTTCAACATCTAGGAAGGTTGCTTTCACATAATCGCCTTGCGTTGCTCCTGCGGTTTCTTTGTAATGGCCGGCGATGATATGAACTTTTGAGCCTTCTTCTTCCACTACTGGAACCATATCTGCACGGATATCGCGATACTGCGGTGGAACCATCTTATCTTTCTTTGGTAGATTTACCCACAGCTGGACACCCAGCATCTGTTCTGCGGCCTGCGGCATCTCCTGATGCATGATTGCTTTCCCGGCCGTCATCCACTGACAGCATCCGTCATCAATCGAGCCTTTATTACCCATACTGTCACCATGTTCAATCTGTCCACGGATCAAATAGGTTACCGTTTCAATTCCTCTGTGCGGATGCCACGGAAAGCCCTTGGTATAGTCCTCTGGATTTTTAGAATCAAATGCATCCAGCATTAGAAATGGATCAAAATCCCATACGTTAGCATATCCTATTACCCGTACCAATTTAACACCTGCACCATCAATTGAAGGGGTTCCAGTCACAATCTTATTAATCTCACGTACGCTCATATTAATCACCATGCCTTTCTCTCTGCCTGCAAACTTCGGGCCGCAGGCACAAATTTGCGTGTGAAGATGATTTTTCTTCACACTGTCTCCTTTCATTCCAAATCCTTTGTATAAGAATATCGTACTACTTCAAGAATATCTGTTTACTTAGGAGCTTCTTATTGTTAATAACCTTCTGCCTTTGTTCTAAATAAATTGTAACACAACATATCAATATTTCCAAATAATTATTACCCGACAAGCTGTGTCTTATTCAGTTACAGAAGATACCGCTTTCGGATCCACATATTCTTTCGAGAAGTGATATACCCCATCACTGTCACTATAGAAGAACAAATAATCGGTATCTGCAGGATTAAGTGCTGCTGCAATTGCCGCTTTACCGGGGCTGCAGATTGGACCTGCAGGAAGAGCCGCACATTTATACATATTATAATACGCGTTATATCGCTCTACATCTGAATCCAGATATGGTTCAATATAGCGTTCGCAGTAGAATATACCGCAATCCATCTTAAGCATCATCTTAATATCTAATCTGTTATAGATGACAGAAGCGACTAGTGGCAGCTGCTCTGGATCTGCTATTTCTTTCTCAATGATAGAGGCAACTGTTAAAATCTGATTCATACTATATCCCATCGCTGCTGCTTTTACTTCATCCTCATCTGTAATCTTTGCTTCAATTCCACGAAGGAATACTCCAATTGCATTCTGGCCACTGCTTAAACGGTAGAATTCATAGGTACTCGGGAAGAGATATCCTTCTAACTTATAGCAACGGTTTGCATTGTCTTCTATCTTAGCTACTAATGGGTAATATGAGAAATCGTAGCTCTCCATTGCTGTATACAAATAGTCCGTAGAAGCACAGACACCTTTGGAGACTAATAATTCAAAGGTTTGTGGAACAGAATAGCCTTCCGGTATGGTAACCTTAATGATGCTTGATAATCCATTTACGCTAGTTGCTTTCGGAATAGCTGTTACACTGCTGCCAGGATTATATGCAAGAAGATTACTGTAAACCGAGGTGTCGTATCCTGCTTTTTGCATATCTGCTTTTCCGTAATATGCAAATCCTGCTTTGGTCTGCAGTACCCATTTCAAGGTATTCATATGAACCATAACTGATTTACTGTCCGCTGAAACATACATCTTATAACTCATCGTTTTACGGACTGCTTTTGCCTTAGCACTTGAGTAATAATACAGGTATTTGCTGTTCTTCGTATATACGATTTTCTTACCGTTTGTTGTATTCGTTATAGTAGCTTTCTTTTTTACCGAGTCATACTGATAGGTAATACCTGGAATCAGCTTACTCAGTTTCTTGAGTGGAACCATAACATTGCCGGCAGAAGTAACCTCGATAGCAGCTTTTCCTTCTTTGGTGAAGTTCATGTCATAATAGGTATATTTGCCATTGGTATCTGCAATTACTATTCCGTAAGACTTCACCGCTGCCTGCGCCTGGTGATTGATAAACATAGATCCTATCACCGATATTGCTATCATTAAAAGGACTATGGTAAGATACTTTCCTCTTGTATTTTCGTTTGTTACATGTTTCTTTGTAATATAATTCATAATCTGCCTCCTGGGTTTAGAGTATCGGTTATTAAAAGTCGTACCTACTTTTTTAGACTTTAAGCACGCATGCTTTTGCAAGACTATTTTGCACCTTATCTCCTACTATCATGTTTATAGTTTTTTGTTCTTCCTTGCCATTTTTTATTGCCATTTCTTTCTTTATTACAATTTCTTTCTTTATTACCATACCACAAATATGAACTTTTTACCAATTACGATTTACTTAAGTTTATTATATAAGGGTTCACCGGCACAGGTGGCAAATCATACCTACTGCTTAGTTCATAAGCTTCGTTTGAATCTTCTTTCGTAACAAGTAATTGTCTTCTCAATATTTCCCAAAACAAGAAGTTCAGCCTAAATTCCTAGTGGAATTCATGCTGAACTTCTTTTTATGTACAGATATTTATTACGCTTTTCGCATTATTTATATTGCTTTCGTAGACTGCCCAATAATTAGTTCAGCCGTAAACGTCTTGGATTCTCGTTCTGTTCTCTTATCAATGATATCAAATAATATTCGTATCGTTTCCTTCGCCATCTTCTCTACCGGCTGTCTGATTGTCGTGATTGACGGTTGATAATAGAAGGAGATATCCATTCCGTCATATCCGGTTACCGAATAATCCTCCGGTACCTTTTTACCAGCTTCAAAGATTGCTTTGCAGGCACCAACTGCCATACTGTCTGAGATTGCATAGATTGCTGTAAATTCAGTACTAGATTCGAGCAATGTCTTCGCAACCATATATCCGTACTTCATGGAGAATGTATCCATTGAATTATCTCTGATATAATTGATCAAGGATTCATCATAAGGAATATTGTTATCCTGGATTGCTTTCATGTATCCTTCTAAGCGAAGCTTACCGATACTCTCATCATCCGGCGGAGCTGAAATGACTGCAATTCTTTTATGCCCGAGCTTGCAGAGATAATCCACCATCTTATAACTTTCCATGAAATCATCAACCGCGACAAAGGAATAGCTGTTCTTATCGATCTTCTCGGATACCCCTCCGGTACTTAAGATAAATGGAACTGTTAACTGCTTCATTTTCTCCTCCGAATGGCAGAAATATCCGCCAAGGAATACGATGCCTTTCAGCCTTTTCTCTTTCTCTAACACTAAAGCGATCTCAATTTCATCGTCATGTTCTTCTACGCGATGTAAAAAAAACGAATATTTTTTCCTCTGTATTTCACTTTCAAATACTTTCAGCATGTTATTATAAAATGGATTACTGATACCCTTAATCAACACAGCAATCATATTTGATTCCGAACGCTTCAAATTGCGGGCGCTATTGTTAGGGATATAATTATTTTCCTTAATAACCTGTAGTATCTGTGCTTTCGTATCCGGGTTAATATCAGGGTGATTATTGATAGCTCTCGATACCGTGCTTACAGCAACTCCACATATTCTCGCTATATCCTTAATTGTAGTTGTATCCATTGTCATTCTTCCTTTGCAAATTCAGCCGTAATTAGTCTGAAAGCATTATACCAATTAAAGTTATAAAATGCAATGTTGTAAGATCATCTTCCATAAAGGGTTGTCATCTTATTTATTTTAGTTAACAGCTCTTCAGTGACATCCTCTTTTAGCATTCTCCATTTCCAGTTATTGCCTAGAGTGGAAGGGATATTGATTCGTGCCTCCGATCCAAGTCCTAGATAGTCCTGTATTGGAATTATGCAGAGGTTTGCTACACTCTGATGTGCCAGTCGTATGAAATCCCATGAAATATCCTTACTTACTTTCTCTTTGTTTACATAGGCTAACGCAAATGCCCTGTCTTCTTCATTGATTGCGTTAATCCATCCAAGAATTGTATCATTATCATGGGTTCCGGTATAAACGACACAGTTTTTATTATAGTTATGAGGCAGATAATCACTTTCTTCCCTTGAGTCAAATGCAAACTCTAAAATCTTCATGCCTGGATAACCTGTCTTCTTTAATAATTCTCTGACGCTATCCGTAACATTTCCGAGATCCTCCGCAATAATATCTACTTCTTTAAATCTCCTGTCGATATTTTCAAAGAATTCATAACCCGGACCTTTTCTCCAATGGCCATTCTCTGCAGTATCATCTCCGTAAGGAATGGAATAATATTCATCAAATCCTTTAAAATGATCTACGCGGAGCACATCATATAAGTTGAAACAATATTCAATCCGTGCATTCCACCAATCATAATCAGTTGCTTTGTGCTTCTCCCACAGATAAAGCGGGTTACCCCATAACTGGCCGTTCGCTGAAAATCCATCTGGAGGACAACCTGCTACCGCAATCGGATTCTGCGCATCATCTAATTGAAACAGCTCCGGATGTGACCAGGTATCCGCACTGTCAAAAGCTACATAGATAGGAATATCTCCTATAATTTTAATTCCATTACCATGTGCATAATCCTTCAGGCTATTCCATTGTTTCGTAAATAGGTACTGAAGAAATTCGTAAAACTCAATATCCTTTTTAAGATCTCTGCGATATGCTTCCATCGCACTGTTCTTACG
>JBASOB010000210.1:0-7464 GCA_049657865.1 Mobilitalea sp. | reverse complement strand
AATTTCTTTTGTTGCATCATAGATTTCGCCATCGTAAATACTGTCATCAATAATTGGTGATGCTTTGCATTTCCAATCAGTATCAGTACTGATTATCACAACAGTATCATCCTCCATCGTGATCCGTAATTCACAGAGAAGTGCGAAGGAATCACAATACGGGGTATTTAATTCGCCGAAGGTACCAAATCGTCCTTTTGCCCATCCATTTGCAAGAAGTGCTCCAATCGCGTTGTCTCCTAATTTTAATGCCTCCGTAATATCATAGGTTTGATGTTGAATCCATGCATCATAGGTATTACAGTACGGGGTGAAGCGCTCCTGACCGATGCGTGCTCCATTAATTTCAAGTTCATACAATCCCATTCCAGTGATATAAGCTCTGGCTGATTTAACTTTACCTTTGAGCTGAAAGGATTTTCTCATATAAGGATGAAGGTTTTTGTCTTCCCAGTCTGTCGTGATCCATATCGCTTTCCAACTGTCTTCCCTTTTACCGGTTTCAAACCAATTCACATCAGAAACAGCTTCATCTCCTGCATCTCCCCATACTTTTACAGTCCAGTAATATCTCGTATATGGTGTCAGCTCGATTGGTAGATTTGACCCTAAGTTGGAAAGTTCGGTATTCTTGCCGCTATCATAGAGAACTTCTTCCATTGCGGAATCTCTCGCTACTATAATCTGTGCAGCCTGTTGTTTCTTTGATAAAATATCCTCTGTAATCCAGGATACCGTTGCATGATTCATACCAAATCCAAGGGGATTAACAATATGATTGGTTTTGCAGGATGTAATTTTCATCTTCCATTTCTCCTTTTATCTCTTGATTTTCTTATATAAGGGTTTCTTTTATCTTACCATTTCACACAGCAAAACTATCTTTGCTGCTCGTTAATCCTTCGCAATTATGAAACATCAATCCAAGGAGTCGCTTAAAGTCTGTATTCTATTGAAAACTTTGAAAGCTTTATACTTTAAGTTGACCATAAAAATCCTATAGCTATTTCATTAAATTAATTATATAATATCCTTATGTAATTTGAAATATTATAAGGTAATGAATAAAGTGTTGTGAGGTAAGATATGTTAGAGCAAAAATTAATTGATCAACTAAGGAAGCATACGAATCAAAAGGACGCCGATAACCAAAAAAACTATTGGGCAAACCAAAATATAGAGGAACATAACCGAATCTATCAGAGTATGCCGTATCAAATGCCGGCTATCTTATATTTTGCGGATTCCTCTTCTGTTTTGTTTATGTCCTTACATAATGAATTAGCAAACGGCTACATCCACTACCATGATTTCTTTGAACTGATCTATGTGATCAAAGGTAATCCGATTGGTATGATTAACGATCAAGAGGTTGCGCTTCAAGAAGGAAACCTATGTATTATGAATCCGAATGCCGTTCATTACTTCAAGGAATATTCTGACGAGACAGATTTGATTCTCAATATTCTTCTTCCAAAGGATTTATTCCAGAAATCAATCTTTCGGATCTTGTTTAATGATCCGCTACTTAATTCCTTCTTTATCCGGTACCGCTTGGAAAATGAACATCAGCCCTCATTTTTGCACCTTCAGTATCTTGACAAAGATATTGATGGTCTTATTGAACTGCTGGTAAAAGAATACTTAGATAAAAGGCAGTATAGCCAGGTTATCATCGAATCACTTCTAACCTTGATCTTCTCCCTGATTTTAAGAAATTACAAAGAAAAAACCAGCAATGACAATCATGCCACGGCTGATATTATTGATTACATTTATCAGAATTATCAATCTGTTAATATGGTTACCTTAGCGGCTCATTTTAATTACCACCCAAAGTACTTGTCCTCCTTAATTCATAAACAGACAGGTCAGACCTTTCGCAATCTGATTGTTAATATTAAATTACAGAATGCACTGAATTATCTAATTTACACGGAGTTCAGTATCGAACAGATTGTTGATTTGATTGGCTATAAGGATAAAAGCAGCTTTTATGCCTTATTAAAAAAGGAATTCAATTTGAGTCCTATGGAATATAGAAAACACTATTCCTAGGGTTATTTTCTTTATGCCATAATCTGATTATCAAAAAAAGCCGCTAGTTTTTTCTGCTTAGCTTCCTTTTTCCTCTTTGCTAACAGTTCCGTAAGTTCATATACATCACGGAAATCTTGCTGATTACTGTTTACTACTACCATTGTAATTGATAATAGCGGAAAGTTTTCTGTTTCACCTCTACGGTTTACGGTTGAGATGTATCCGGTCTGAATATCCTTTTGATTATAGAAGTTTAACACCTGCTGTTCAAACTGATTAAGAATTTTCTCAAAATAATTTTCTGTAACAATACCATTCATCACGACTACAAAATCATCTCCACCGATATGTCCGATGAAATGTTCGTTCGCAATATTATTTTTTAGAATAGCTGCTAATAATTTAATAATCAAGTCTCCATTTTCAAATCCATACACATCATTATATGCTTTAAAATTATCAATATCGATATAAGCAACACTGCATTCTCTGTTATTCATCACGCAATGGTTCAATTTCTTCTCAATCGATAGATTTCCCGGAAGTCCGGACAGCGGGTTCTGGTGCTTTGCATTGTCGACTTCTATTTCGGTTGCTTTCTGCAGTAGATCCTTCACGGTAACTGTACCGATATACTTGCCGTTTTTCGTGACAACCAGAAAATCGTAAAGTTTATGATTGGGACGAGACATCGCTTGATAGGATACCGAACTGATAGGTGTCTGATAATCAACAGATAGAAAATCACGATCCATGAGTTCCTCAATTAATTTATTTTGATATAAGGAATATCCAAAATTTCCACTCATTTTATAGGCCAGCTGCTCATGTGTAATAATTCCAAGGGGAATTTCATTCTCGACGATGCATAGTTCTAACAGATCCGAGTTTTGATGGAACATATTATATACGTAATTGGCCGTTTCTTTTGCCGACACCGTGATCGTATAAGTGCATAGATTATCAATACTGACATTTGTAATATTGTCAATAAATGCTTCAATCGTTTTTTTGTTTAGCTCCTCAATCATATTTAGAATTTCTCCATTTATCTCAAGAATTTCTGCGGAGGGTCTTTGCAATAAATATCCCTGTCCGTATTGAACGCCAAGATTGATTAAAGTACCTAATTCTTCCGGGGTCTCGATCCCCTCTGCAATTAAAGTAATCTGAGACGCTTTTGAAAGCTCTACCATTCCCTTTACCAGCGCATATTTCAAGCTATCGGTATCAATATCATGAATCAGCTTCATATCAAGCTTGAGGTAATTTGGATTAATATCACTGATTAAATTCAATCCGGAATATCCTGCACCGGCATCATCAATTGCAATTTTATAGTCCTGGCTTCTGTAATGATCGATAGTAGCGAGGAAACCATTCATGTCAGCAATTACATTACGTTCTGTGATCTCAAAGATTATATTTTGCGGCTGCATATCAAACTGATTCAAAAAGTCTTTCGTGAATCCCTTTTTAAAATTATCAGAATGCATCGTATTGGGGTTTACATTAAGAAATAACATTTTATCATATGGTGGTATCATAAACTTATATGCTGCTTCTAGCGCTGTTGTTCTACAAAGTAGTTCCAGGTTCCATAACTGATTATATTGTGTCGCTGCTACAAACAACATTTCTGTATCTTCAATTGCACTGTCACAGGTGATTCTGCTTAATGCTTCATGTCCTAATATATTTCCATCCTTCAAAGATATGATTGGTTGGAATACGGTCCTGATTTGCTGGTGATTAATTATGTATTCTAATGCCTCTTTCATTTCGTCTTTCATTTCGTCTTTCATTCGTCAGCCTCGTTGTATGTTTTTTATTATATTTCTTACTGATCATATTCTTATTAATAAATATGGGAAGGATTATCGTATCTATCATTGATAATTCTTCCCACATTTCACTCTATTCCCACCCTCACTCAAGTTTGAAGCTAGTATCTTATTCTTGTAAATTATTCAGCTATAATCAATCCAACGCTCTTGATTAATGCTTTTCCTTCTTCTGATTGTAAATATTCGAATAATGCTTGTACAAGTTCATTCTGTTCTGATACAGCACCTACGGTAGCCATAACGAATGGGCGGCTTAAAAGGTAAGTTCCTGCTTTGATATTCTCTTCTGTTGGAGCTACACCATCAAGACTTGCTGCTATTACGCTGTCATCAACGATATCAAGGGAAACATATCCGATTGCTCCAGGTGTGGAAGTAACTTTCGCCATAACACCACCGGTGCTGTTGATTTCATTTGAATACTGACATAAATCAGTGATTTCAAGTAATTCTTCAAATGCAGATCTTGTACCTGATCCGGACTCTCTTCCGATTACTACGATTGGTTCATCGGTTCCGCCAACTTCACTCCAATTTCTGATTTCGCCTTTGTATATCTGAACTAACTGATCTTTGGTAAGATTGTTTACTGTATTTGATGGATCAAGAATTACTGCAATTCCATCGATTGCTACAATGTTTTCAACTAAACCAGCACTTAATTCTGTATCTTTTAAACCTCTGGATGCATTTCCGATATCTGCTGTTCCAGCCTGTACTGCTTCAATTCCAGCACTGGATCCTGTAAATTCTGCGGTTACGGATACATTTGGATATTTTATCATAAATGATTCTGCTACTGCATTTGCTAATTTTTCCATTGAAGTGGAACCAGCCATCGTAATTGTTCCGCTTAATTCGCTTCCTGTTGTTTCTGCTGCTGCAGGTGCCTCTGTTGCTGGTGCTGTTTCTGTGGTTTCTGTAGTATCGGTTGCTGCAGCTGCTTCTGTTGATGTATTATTTGTTGCATCCTTACTTTCCTCGTTTGTTGATCCACAGGCAGTTAATGCACCTGTTAATAATACTCCTGTAAATAATAATGCTGCCATACTTTTAAAATTCTTTTTCATAATGTTCTCCTTTTCATGCTCGTCTTAGTTCCATTGACCAAGAACTTGTTTTTATTTTCTCTCTATGTCACAACAACAATTTACCACAGGTTAGAAAATAAAAAAGCCATGATTTGGTATAGATTCTGTAAAGTTTGTGTTAAATCGTATTAATGCGCACTGGATTTACAATATTTTTACATAATAGAAGGAAATATATAAATAAATCAAACAAAAACAGCCAAAATACAAGAGATTTCTTAGTTCTCAGTATTTTGGCCGTTAAAGTTACCTATTATTCATTTTTTTTGCAATCAGTACAGAATAACATAATGACAATCTTTTATTACAGTAGATAGAAAGAATATCCTTACACGAAAGAATTACGAAACTTGTATCGTGGTGTTCTCTCCTTGCTCTTCTAGGTATTGAACTCCCGCCGACCCAACGGATCTATTGTTATTGATGTTTCGCTACCAGCTCATAATACTTCCCTTTTTGTTTCATGAGTTCCTCATGGCTGCCGCTTTCTAATATGTTTTTATCATCTACATAGATAATTCGATCTGCATTTTTGATAGTCGACAATCTGTGGGCTATAATAAAGCTGGTTCTGTCTTTCAGTACCTCTTCCATCATTGCCTGGATTTTAAGTTCTGTCTGGGTATCAATGTTACTGGTAGCTTCATCTAAGATTATGATTTTAGGATCTGCCAATACCAGACGTGCAAAGGATAATAACTGACGCTCTCCGCTGGACAGTTCGGAGGCTGCACTTTTAATTTTGGTATGATAACCATTTGTTAGGTTCTGTATAAATTCATCTGCATATACCTTCTTTGCTGCTAATGCACATTCCTCATCCGTTGCTTCAGGCTTTGAAAAACGTATATTTTCGATGATTTCACCACTAAACAGGAAGGTATCCTGCATCATGACGCCAACCTGACTTCGCAGGGATTTTAAGGTAACCTCGTCAATATTATGGCCGTCAATCAGAATCTCTCCGGAATCGATGTTATAAAACCTGCTTAGCAGGTTTACTATTGTTGTCTTACCTGCTCCGGTCGGACCGACAATCGCAATCATTTCTCCTGGACTTACTTCAAGATTAACCTTCTCTAAGATATTGCTCAGTCCGTCATAGGAAAAGGTAACATTCCGAAAAGATACTTTTCCTTTAATTTCAGGAAGCTCATACGCTTGATCTGCATCTATCACTTTGGGATTTGTCTCAAGTACTTCAAAAATACGTTCCATATTGGTCGTTAAGGTCGCTATGTTCTGAAATCTCTGACAGAGCGAGAATAAGGCTTCTGCAAACATCTGCATGTAGGTTGTAACACTAATTAGTACTCCCAAAGATAAAGAGGTAGGATTTTTGATTATGATAACCAGCGCGACCGTATAAAGCAGAATATTGCTGATAATCCGGATTACGCCATGTGACAGCGGGTAAAAAGCCTCATTCACATTCGTGAATCTCATATGTGCACGAAATACTTTATCCGATAATTCTTCATGAATTTGTTCATTTAAATCTTCTCTGTTAAATGCCTTGATTACTTCAATCCCATTAATATCCTCTGCAACAAATGCAGTTCGGTTACTCATTTTGTTTTTCGTAAGTCTTGCCCGTTTCTGCAATTCTCTCACCAAAAACCATACTAGGATGGAAAATGGAATCTCTGCAATGATTACGACAGAGGCAAGTCGGATATCCATAAAGCAGATGCTGATCAGGCAGGCTACCATCATAAGAATATTCACTATGATCGTTGTAAGGTGTCCCACGAAAATATCTGCTATTTCACTTGTATAGTTTGTTATTCTTACAAGAATTTTCCCGGTAGGTCTGCTGTCATAATAATCAAACCCAAGCTTCATCAGATGATGGAATAAATCCTGTCGGATTTCATATACAATACTGTTACCGAGCCTGGTTGTTACTTTAGCGCTGAAGTAATTGGTAATTAACTGACAAAGTAATACCGATGCCCATATGGATAGTATAATCACTGCTGTCCGGAAGAATTTATCCTGCATTCTCCCATCAAACGGAAGTACATCATTAATAATTCTAGCATTCAGTGCAGCCGGAATTAAGGAAAGTATGCTGTTAGTTAAAAGAAGAAGGACTACGAAGGTATACGTCTTCTTATATTTCGTAGCATAGGAAAACAGCTTTCCTATCATCCGGAAATTAAAACTATTCTTGACTACTTCATCCTCAAAATATAGATTCTTACTCATTTGCATATACCTCCTCATCCGTTTGAAGATTATAGATATCTGCATATCTTCCATTCAAATTCATTAATTCTTCATGGGTCCCACGTTCCACAATAGATCCATTCTCAAAAAACAGAATCTCATCGGCATCTTTAATCGCACTCGCCCGGTGGGAAGCAACCAATAAAGTTTTCTCTTTGCAGTGCTGTTTGATATTCTTGAAGATTTTTCTTTCTGTCTCGATATCGAGTGAACTGGTACAGTCATCGAGTGCAATTACAGGTGCATCCTTAAGC
>JBASOB010000209.1:0-3073 GCA_049657865.1 Mobilitalea sp. | reverse complement strand
ATGGGGTGTTGCATGCAACACCCCATTTTATTACTTTTTTAAGCTTAACAGAAGAGGAGAAGTATATGAAAGATTCAATTATCTGCCTGCCTAATGGTAAAGAATTTATAAGCTGGGAAACTGAAACAAACTATCATAAACAGATACATGTTTCTGCTAATCATCCAAATGCCTCTGATAGGAATGACGGAACTATGGAACGTCCATTTTTGACAATTAATGCAGCAGCTGCAATTGCTACTCCTGGAACGCAGGTATTAATCCACGGTGGTGAATATAGAGAATGTGTTCGGCCTGTACAAGGTGGTGATGGCCCGGACAAAATGATATGCTACGAAGCGTTTGGTAATGGAGAAGTTGTGATTAAAGCTTCTGAAATTGTAGAACAATTTGAAGAAAGCATTGGTTGGAGAAAAAGCCCTTATATAATTAAAAACGAAAATGAGAGTTTCGTACAAATATGGCAAATTAAATTAAATCCTGATACTTTCAGGGGATATAATCCGTTTTGTACCGTAAACATTTTACATGATAGATTATTCATTGAGTATCAAAAGACAGATATGACGACCTATCTTAATCGACGAGGAATGGTTTTTTGCGACGGGAAACCGCTTCATCAGGTAGCGTTATATAATCAGATTTCACAGCGAGAAGGCTCCTTTTGGGTGGAGGCAAATGGTCAAACAATTCATTTTCGTTTAGAGGGCAATGCCAACCCTTTAAGTCATAAGATAGAAATCACCTGTAGAGAACAATGCTTTGCACCTGAAATTCCATTCTTATCCTATATTAAAGTAAAGGGACTAACCTGTGCACATGCAGCTACAGGAGCACCTGTACCGCAGAGAGGATCAATCTCTTGTTATAGAGGCCATCATTGGATTATTGAAGACTGTGAGATTGATTGGTCAAATGCAGTAGGTATTGATATTGGGAATGAGTGTTGGCATCATGAAAGAATTAAAGGTCAGCTCATTGGATATAGTATTATTCGAAGGTGTAATATTTATGATGCTGGAGTTTGCGGTATCGCCGGACTTTTTGCAACACACTTCTTAGTAGAGGATAATCTTATCAGTGGAACTGGTTGGCAAAGAATGGAGCTTTCTTGGGAAGCAGGAGCAATTAAAACTCATAATAGCATTGATTGCTTGATACGAAGAAACATTTTTACAAAGACCATACGAGCAGATCATCTTTGGTTAGACTGCGGTAATGAAAATAACAGAATTACTCAGAACTTATTTTTGGATGGAATAGAGCAAAGAGAAGCTATTTTTATAGAATGTACCAAAGATGATATCAATATGATTGATAACAATATCTTTTGGAACGTAGAAGGACGATTTGATCCAGCAAAAATGCCAAATGAGAAGGGATCTTCTGGATGGTATAATATGGTGGAAAACGATGTAGTCAATGGATATGCAATCTACGGTGAGGGAACGGATCGTCTTTATATCGCCAATAATTTGATTGGTAAATGTAGAAGTGCCGGATATTTTGCCAAGCCTGTGTCCTTCCGTATGTCAGAGATGGATCGAGGCGGTACCTCAAGAGATGCTCGCTTGTTTAATAATATATTTTATAAATGCCAAGAGGCTGCCATTACGATGCCCACGGAGAAAAACGAAGCAGAGGGTAATTTGTATGTAAAACAAACAGGAGGCTATTTGAGAGTTATGTATCCTGCTCCGGAGGTATGCCTTGATTTGCCGACTTGGAAGCAATTCTATGGATTTGATACAACAGGTCAAGAAGGATGGTTTGAAATTGACGTGGATACAGAGAATTATACGTTACAGTTTAGACAGGCTGAGGATGCTCCCTTTTTCTTCTCAAATCAATCTGAAAAACATAATTTTGTATATGACCCGTCTAAGGTGCAGGAAGTTCAGAGTGATGGCTTGGCTTCTTCTGATTTTTTTGGTAATAGTGTAACTGCAAGCATGCGAGTTCCAGGACCTTTAATGGAGATAAATACTGGAGAAATATATCATATTGACCCAAGAAAGTTGACCCCACAAAAACAAAAGGTATTAAATGAAAAGGAAGGTAAACTGCATGAAAGCAAAGTTAGTAATTAATAAAGATTTTATAATAGGAAAAGTAGATAAAAGGATTTATGGATCCTTCATTGAACATCTTGGAAGAGCAGTATATAACGGTATTTATGAACCTACTCATAAGACAGCAGATGATATGGGGTTTCGAAAAGATGTTTTTGAAATGATAAATCAGTTAAAGGTGCCGATTGTACGTTATCCTGGAGGTAACTTTGTTTCGGGTTATAAGTGGGAGGATGGAGTCGGTCCCAAAGAAAAGCGTCCTCGGCGTGCAGAACTAGCATGGCATACAATTGAGACGAATGAAGTGGGAATTGATGAATTTCAGGAATGGGCGAAACGTGCGAATGCAGAAGTTATGCAAGCAGTAAATTTAGGCACCAGAGGAGCTGATGAAGCTCGTAATCTTTTAGAGTATTGTAACTTTCCAAAAGGAACCCATTACAGTGATATGCGTCGTGCCAATGGATTTGAAGAACCATTTAATATAAAGGTATGGTGTCTTGGAAATGAAATGGATGGCAGCTGGCAGATATGAGCAAAATCTGCTGAGGAATATGGTAGAATTGCATGTGAAACCGCAAAAATCATGAAAGAGCTAGATCCAAGTATTGAATTGGTTGCTTGTGGCAGTTCTAGTCTTATGATGCCGACCTTCGGTAAATGGGAAGCTACGGTATTGGAACATACATATGACTATGTAGATTATATATCACTCCATAACTATTATGGAAATAGTGAAAACAACACAAAATCCTATCTTGCATGTTCAATTGACATGGACAATTTTATAAAGTCAGTAATTGCTATCTGCGATTATGTAAAAGCGTTTAAGCATTCGGATAAAACAATTAACTTATCCTTTGATGAATGGAATGTTTGGTTCCATAGCAATGAGGCTGATAAGCAGCTGGAGCCTTGGCAAATTGCCCCGCACCAATTAGAAGATATCTATAACTTTGACGATTCCTTAGTTGTTGGCTGTCTTCTTATTACCCTGATTA
>JBASOB010000208.1:0-3035 GCA_049657865.1 Mobilitalea sp. | reverse complement strand
GTCCTGCGATGATCAAGTCATGAAAACCTCCAAACAGGATATCCGTAAAGAATATACCCCCTCCTTACTAAGCTTTTCTGTGAGCAGACGAAGATTATCCGCTACCCCCCTGGCTTTTATAGAAGGGGATATCAAGGGAAGAATCAAGAATGTCCTGCATTATAAGAAACCAGCTGGAATAATAGTGTTGTTAGCCCTAGTCATAATGATAGTTCTCGCAGTATGCCTGCTTTCTAATCCGGAAAGCAGCATAGAAAACTTAAACAAAGGAGACGCTGATTCTAAGAAAACAGTAGTACAGGCAATTCCTTCACCAGGTCAAGAGAATTCCGTAGAGGAAGATGTTGTAGGAACGAATGTTATAGGAGAAGATAATATAGGAAAAGATATTACAGAAGAGGATAATGTAAGAGAAGATATCGTCGGAGAGAATGCTGTAGGAGCAAATAAGGTAGGTGAAGATATTTCGGGAGAAACAGACATAGAGAAAGCAGTATCAAAGGCAATTCTTTCGGAAAGTCAGGATGATTCCGCCAGGTATGATATTGTGGTAGAGGCACATACGACATTACAGACAGACGCAGAGGAGGACAGTGTAACCGTTTATGCCATGGTGTTGGAACTAGGCTTTAGCTATACAGAAAATAGTATTACGGAAGAAGGCGGCAGTCACATGCCGATTGCACTTACCTTTGATAAAAAGGAAGATGGTTCCTATACCCTGCAGGAATATTGGCGTCCAGAGGATGGAAGCTATTACGCAACCTCCATTGCAGATAAGTTCCCTGCAGATATCTATGAAGAGGCCATTGATACCCAGAAGTATATCTATGAGCAGATGCAGGCCTGTTACCAGCAGGTAGTAGAGTATGGAAATGTTGATACGGATACCTTGATAAAGTCACTGATCAGTGAAATATGTTCTTCCCCCGCAACTTCATCTTCTCCAGGAGACTATATCAAAGAACACGAATTAGAGTACAGAGAATTACGTTATCTTGGAGAATATACGCTCGATTATTACTCGGAGCATATGAGCCAGGAGGAAAAGAAAAGTTTGGAAGGCAAGGTTATGGAGATCATATGCGAAGATATTAATGGTGATCGCAGGAAGTGATATGCGCCCCTTTGGATATATTGTTCACAATTTGTTTATGATGACAGGCACCGATTCCTTCTGTAGGCAACGAAGCTTGCTAAACGCAATCCTTGTTATATGCTAACTTGACCACATAACAAAATATGTGTATAATTTTATTATAGTTTGAAATTCGAAAGGGGGGATTTTGTGGTTAAGAAATGTAAACAATGCGGTCGCCAATTAACACCTGACGAAAGTAATAATCTTTGCGAAAATTGCCGAAAGAACAAGAAAGACTGGCAATCGGGGTGGAAAGATGCGAAAGAGAAAAGCAAGAAGAAAAAATATTTTAACTAAGATATGGCGAGGTAGATAAATACATTGTTTTACATATACATAAGATAGAAAGGCACTGTTTTGCAGTGCACTGTTTTCCGGAATAGACCGCACTGTTTTACCGAAAAGGTTGCACTTTTACACCGTAATACTCAGGATAAGATTATGGGTAGTAATATCAGTTGTTTTCATAGTGCGACCACATATTAATAATACGAATAATACCATCGAATTCATTTGTTTCATCTCGAAACACTTGGTAAATCATTCGATGCTTGATATTAATTCGTCTCGAATATAGTTCATCTAAATTACCCATAAGGTTCTCATAAGGAGGTGGATTCTGAAATGGATTAATTCTTAAGACCTCAACCATCTCTTTTGCTTTTTTGTCTAACCCACAAGATTTCAAATTTGCAATGTGTTTTACAATCTGTTTTGAATACACGATTTTATGCATTACCAAGGTACCTCGTTCTCTTGCAAGCTTTCCTCTAAAGGAACTTTACTATTTTCAATAATATTTTTCGCAAGTCCTTGTATTGAATTAATATAGTTGGTTTCTTGAATTGCTTTCCAGTCATCTTCTGATAGTAGTACCGCATTTTTACCATTATTATTTACGATGGTGATGGGCTCGCTATTATCATTCACTTCGGCTATAAGTCGATATAGATTCTTCCTAAAAGTTGTAACATTGATCACTGACATATAATCACATCCTCTCACCTGTATTATAAAGTACGCTATTGCGTACGTCAAGAATTTTTTCTATATTTAGCAGGCGTCATACCGGTCAGCTTTTTGAACTGCCTATAAAAATGTACTTCATTTGTATACCCGCACATCTCAGAAATATGCTCAATAGGAATATCTGTTGTAATAATGATATATTTTGCATATTCGATTCGCATTTGAATGATATCTTGTTGAAACGAAACTTCGAAAAAATCGGTATAGATATGTTGAAAATAAGATTCACTTAATCCCATTGCTCTAGCAGATTCTTTAATAGAATGCTGCTCGGTAATGGTATTTTGAATTTTAAGACGAATATTCTGTAATTCTTCTTGATAAGGATGAATACTTTTTGGCATATCTTTGTTTTCGTATGCTAATGCTAGATGATTGAATAGAACATGAAATAATGCAAGGATATTGTCTTGCGAATAATGTGATTTGTTATACCTGTTTTCCCACAATATCTGTTGAATGAAGGTGGTATAAAACTTATGATTGCCAATCGCAAATGGCTCATTCATTTTTGGAAGATTTGCAGGAATGTCCGCTGTGCTTTGAAACTGAAAGTGAAGCCAATCATCGACATAATCACCCTTCGGATTATGGTAAGAATAGGAGACTTTTGGAGAAAAGATAATAGCAGTCCCTGGTTCAACGGTATAGTGGACTTGATTAATTATAAACTCTCCATGACTTCGTATGATTAAAAGTAAATGATTGTTTAATCCTTCCGGACGCGACATTGTGAAAGAACTCGGATGTCTGGCTCCGCAGCCACCTTGCAAAATATTTATCATGATATTAACCATGCCTTTCTCTCAGCTTACAGATTATGGGCTGCAAGTAAAAAATGCTTGTGAAAGAGTCATCTTTCGCG
>JBASOB010000207.1:0-7688 GCA_049657865.1 Mobilitalea sp. | reverse complement strand
ATTATGAATTCACCTTTCCCACACTCTTATAGTATTTCGATGCACTATTTTTTGTCAACTTATGAAGTAAGCTTGTATGATCATAATCTTCATACATCGTTCCTGCTGATTTTTAAAGTATAGAATTTTATCCGATCAAATACTACGGAATATCCAAAATACATTGGTATTTTTCAAAGTTTATTGTCTATTAATAATATCACTTGACAGATAACCAAAGTATTTTTAAAAATATTTGCTAAATTAACTGGTATCATTGTAACCAACTTCATATGATATATCCTATTTTTATATTCAAAAAAGAAAAAGCGTGTTGCAAGACCTGAAAAAACAGTTTTGCAACACGCTCCCTACTGGGCAGCCCCAGTTCATGACAAAAAAAAATGAAGATTTTATAAAACCATTGTATGCCATCATAATTATGATTATAAGGAGGTGCATAATATTCTACATATAAGACCTGTATCAGATTTAAGGCTATTTCCGTTCAAGAACGTTTGATAGGTTTATTGTGAGTACCCTTTTTCCTGCTGCCTCTTTTCCTGAGACATAGAATGTCCAATTATTTTTTTATATACGCTATAAAGATAGTGCCAATCTGAGTAGCCGACTTGTTCCGCTATTTCATAGATTTTAAAATCTGTATACCGATATAGATTACGAGCTTTTTCCACTCGTAATCTTGTAATATAATCAATAAAATTAACTCCGGTTGCTTCTTTAAAGGCTTTACTGTAATAATTTTTACTAACGCCAATATAATCTGCTATCATCTGCAAGGACAGATTTTGATTGCCCAAATTATCCTTTATATAATTTAATGATGTTAATAATTCCCTTTTAATTGGTGCACTGCCATTTAAATTACTGGCATAGTGTACCTTAATATGATCAAAATCTACTTTATCTGATTCGAAGGAAGCTTCCCGATACAAACTTGCGATATCTTTCAGCTGATTTCCAATATTGCTGATTCCCACAGTTAAATCTACTTTATAATATCTTTCAATAAATTCAGCTGATTTTTGAATCGCTTGATCGATTAGAATATAATAATTCTTTTCATTTGAATTTTCATTATTCCATATTATTACGATATATTCTTTAAAATTATTACTTATCAGCTCGTGATTTGGTACTTGCTCCAGCGATTCATTTAACACATTACAAACAGATGCTTTCATAAGATAACTATCATTTTCAAATATTTCTGCCATACTGTTCGTATATTTGATTATCTTAAATACAACTACCAATATTTCGTTCATATTGAAGGGAATTTGAAAGTCCTGCATTTTATTCAAAAAAATATCATCTTCCATCTTTCTACCATTTATGAGATCGAATAAAAGCTCCTTTTTTCCCTTGATTCTACTATATTCATTGGTTTGTTGCACCTTTTCTTTTTTTTGAATTTCCTTTTCTTTCTGTTTCTTGGTAGCTTTTAGTACCGCTTCAATAATGTCATCTTGTAACATCGTCGGTTTGAACAGATAATCGTCGGTTCCAAGTTTCATCGCCTGCCTTACCAGTTCAAATTCATTATAGCTGCTTAATATGATAACCTCAATGTCGATTCCGAGCTTATGAACTTCTGCTAATAGTTCCAGTCCACTCATTTCTGGCATCTTGATATCCGTAATCATGACATCAATATTGTCTTCTATCAGAATCTCCAGTGCTTCCTTTCCATTGGACGCGCATAATACCTGAATCTGGTAATCCTCCCAATGAATTGTTTCTGCAATTGCTTCCCTTGAATATGCTTCATCATCAACGATCAGTATCTTCTGCATTACTGTCCTTCACCTCTTTTATGACTGGTATCTCTACGGATACACAGGTACCGGCATCAACTTCACTTTGTATGCTCAACTTGTATTCCTCACCATAATTTAGGCGAAGTCTATTTTGAATATTATGAAGCCCTACTCCGGTAAGTTTATCCATTCTGTAGTAATGAAACCCTTTTCCATTATCACATATTTGGATTACAATTCGATCTTCTTTCAACTTTCCGCGGATCAGAATCTGATTATCTGCACTGCGTTCTGCAAATCCATGAAGCATAGCATTTTCGACAATCGGCTGTAAGAGCATTTTTAATATCATACAGGTTTGTAACTCTTCATCCAGTTCAAATTTAATATTAGCACTGCTTTTACACCGAACCTGCTGAATATATACATAATCTTCTATAAATTTAATTTCATCAGAAATCAAAACCGGTTTATCAATATTCTTGCAACTATATTCAAGCATATTCACTAAAGATACTATCATCTTTACAATATCATCCGCTCCCTGCCTGATTGCCATCCACTTAATTGTATTCAGGGTATTATAAAGAAAATGCGAATTAATCTGTGTGTTTAATGCTGTTAATTCCATTGTAATTCTTTCATTCTCTTTTTGCACATTTTCTTTCATCAGTTTATCAACTTCTGACACCATTATATTAAAACTGTCCGCTAATTCAGACAAATCTTTGTCCTCAATCATCTCAACCTTCGTGTTAAAATTACCATGGCTTACTTTCTTCATGCTTCCAATAATCTTCAGAATAGGTTTTGTAACACTGTGTGAAAGACTTAAGGCAAGAAGAATAGCAGCTGCCAAACAAATTATCGCAAATAGGAACCAAATATTACGAGCTTTTGCTAATTCACCTATCAGCATTGTTTCACTATTCACCTGAATAATGCTCCAGTCTGTCCCACTGATTTCACTTGTACGAATTGTTTGATTGCTATCCTTACTATATGGGCTAGTTCCGACTTTTTCCATGATACTTTTCAGATTACTTATCGACTCCTCCTCTACATTTCTGCCAACTAAGCTCTGGTCCTGACTGTAGATGATATTTCCTTTGCTATCGACAATATAGGCAAAGTCCTTATCTGTCATCGTCATAGAGGACATTGCCTTTTCAATTGTATGATAATTAATATCAATCTGTACTAATCCAATAATACTGTTCTTATGAACGGTATTCAGATAGGTTACCAGACTAACTACAAGCGGTGAGTAATTCCCTAGGTTTAAATATCTGTAATTTGCATCATGCGTTGGTATTGTAATAGAACTACCTTCCTGGTTTTTATCAATTTTTACCCAGTCGAGTTTAAGAAATTCTTCTCTGTTCCATTCTGAATTCGATGTATAGAAATTATTATCAAAACCAATTAAGTAAATATTATCGATATAATTATTAGCAAGTCTGATATTTGATAATTGGGCTTCCACTTCCCGCTTTAACATTAACTTCTGATATAGATTCCTATCAGCATAGTTGCTAAAGGAATTTGATGTAACTGCCAGACCGAGAACCTGATTAGAAGCCACGTTACTTTGGTCCATTATATTATTCATCTGCGATGTCATATCATTAAGTAAATTTAGTTGATAGGTTTGAATCTTTTCTTTATAAAATTTTTCCATGTTATTGTAGAAGCGGAAGGTCAAAATAAGTCCCGGAACAATTGACATGAATAAAATTGCTACGGTAAACCGAAATCTTAGTGATGTGTTTTTCATTGGTCTAAAACTTCTTATTCGTTTTATTTTATGCATGATCTTCACTCCTATTATTACATCTCATTCGCTTTTAGTTTGATTATGATAAAATTGAGTTAGCTTCCTTTTAAATTCATTTACATCCATTTTAAAGCAATATGCCAAACCGGGAAACTCTGTATTTAACTTGGCAGATACCTGGTCATAATCGTTATAGGCCTCCTGGTATCTGTCCGAGGTTGTTAATCGAACCAAATCACCTGATTTAACTTCCAAAATACAATTAAAAAATGGCTCTCCCTGCTTGGTTAACCAGAATAAAAAAGCTCCATCTTTCTTGTTCTGATCTATCCATATCTTAAAGTATTCTAAGTAACACCTTTTTTCCTTCTTGCGGGTGTAGATTTGAATACCGTCTGTATTTTCCTGTAATTGATACATATAAATAAGATAATTGTCGATGTCCATCTGATAAACGAATGGATCCTGGACCTTCTTATAATAATTTTTAAGTCCTAACATAGTATAGACTCTAATTTCTTCTATTTCTTCATATTCTTCGAATATTCCCTGTATATTCAGTTGGTCAGAATTCAGGAACTCCTCTAATGCTAATATTTTATGATCTGATGTCACTCCTCTTATTTTATCGGCATTATCCTTTAAAATGTGAAGAATCTGCTTTTTCGGGTTAAGGCAGGAAAGAATATTACCAAGATTTGTCCAATACTCTGGTTTTAAATAATCCATATGAATATTACTGCTTATCATTCGTTTCTTCCTCCTTCTCTACCTTCCAGATGCTAACCGTATAAGGAGTTATCTCCGCTTCAAATATATTATTTTTATCAATTCCTTTTCCTCTCCAAATACCAAAAAAGTTTCTTTTACCTTGGTAATAAAGTTTTACGGTTTTATTCTGGTCCGAATGGTTAGCAATATACAGCAGATGATTTTTCCCTGTATCATTGTTGTGTACTGATATCTCGATATCAGCTTCTTCATAAACATATTCTTTCTGGATGTTTATGAAGCCGGTATCTATCTGGTTTATATCGGTTAAGGTTGTAATGTTACCGTCTGCATCTCCCCGTTCTATTGTATCTTTTAAAATGGTACACTCTCTGAAATCTCGATCCAGATAAGGTACGTACGGTCCAATGATTACTCTCTTTCCCCTTTGCTTTGCAAAACGAACAAGTTTATTTTGCTCTTCTCTGTCCATAAAATCATAGGTTGCCGCAAAAATCACATCATACTCCTGCCATCTTTCTTCCGGTAAATATTGATCGGAATAGTTGTAATCATAATGCTGCCTGTTTAGTTCATTCGCAACAGACTGAACCCATTCATCATTTGCATAATGAAGGGTATCCTGATCCATAGAAAGCTGCAAATCAATATCCGAAGCAAATAACTCAGCTGGTATATCGGGTCCGGTAATGAAGCAGTTTGATGATAATATATTGGTATCCATTACAGAAAGTAATGCTTTCAATCTTCCCATATCGTAATTCTTTAGTATTAGAATCACAGGACGCCTCTGATATTGATGGATTTTTTCACTTTTGAGCATAGAAATCATATTTTTAAACATATGATAATAATTTTCGCGGATTCTACTATCAACCGCAATAGGACATCCGGTCCAGCGGTCTCTTTCCACCAGCATATAAAAGTTGATTGCTTTCAATCCATTCATAAAAGAATAGAGATAGCCGTATTCCTCTTCTTCGGGGGTAAGCAAACAGTCCCTGTCAAACCAGGATCCCGAACCGAATTCCGGTACAAACGGAAGTTTACTGCTTCCTGCCAGATAGCGCATCCGCTCCTGCAGCATAATTGTATCGTTAGGCTCTTGATATGCATCGATTCCTGCTATGCTAAGTCCCTTTAGTTCCTCATCCCTCTGCAGGGATATTGGTGTGTAATTCTGATAGGCACAGTTATGAAAGATAGGAATCTGTAGTTCCATCTTCCAAATGATTGTAATCATTCGCTTTAATGTATACAGAATTTGTTCTTCTTTATATTCTACCCAGTCAAAATAATAGGGTAAATCCTCTTTCTTCTCCCCTCGAAACCCATCCGGAGCAATCACACATCCAAAATCCTGATAGTCCGAATGGTATTGCCTATTCAAGCGATCAATCGTTTCATACTTTTCTTGTAGCATATGGTGATATAATTTAATCGAATCTGCTGAGTAATCCATGATATACGGCCTGTCTCTGAAGAAATTGCAAGTCTCATTATCTGCCTGAATCGCGATTATACATCCATTTTCTTCTGTATGTTTTTTAAGTATTGGTTCTAGTTTATTAAAGTACAATTCTGTCTTCTCATAAAGCTTTTCACTGGCATAGGAAGGGATCGGAAACTGTTTCGTTACGTAGGGATAAACCACTGTAGTTCCCCATGGATTTTTTGCCTGAACCTTTTCATCGTGAAGAATCCATTCTGGGTATCCGAACAAAGTCAATTCTGCATTGATATGGGGGCCCGGTCTTACAATTACGGACAACCCTTTTTCTTCACATAAGGACAAAAAGCCATCCAGGTCCTTATTATCCTCTATCTCCCCACAATCATATTTCCCTTCCTGATATTCATGTACGGACCACGGAATATAGGTTTCCATGATTTCAAAACCCATGCCGCATATTTCGTCTAGTATCTTGCTCCAATTTTCTCTTTGAACTCTCCAATAATGCATAGAGCCGCTATATAAGGGTTTTATTACACCATTAATATCTATCCCGTTATTTGTAAACTTTATCATAGTTACCTTTCTTATACCGCCAACGGCGGAACAAACAATACCTGGAAGAAGAAGGAACGAGCATCACTGTGTGAGTTTCGTAGTTCTTCCGTGTGAAGATGCTTTTTCTTCGCACTTAACCCTTTACCGCCCCTGCTGTCATGCCTTGAACGACCTGTTTCTGAAACAATAGATACATGATTACCACAGGAACGATGGAAATAACAAAGCCAGAACAAAGTAACCCGTACTGTGTCACATAGGATCCTTTTAAGGCCGAAATACTCATAGACAATGTCTTCTTGGCTGGATCCGATATTAGTACCAGCCCTAATAATAAGTCATTCCAGCAGTTTAAGAACGCTAACGTAGCCATAGTAGCAATTCCAGGTTTTGCAATTGGAAATATGATCCGAAAGAAAATGGCTGCCTTGCCACAGCCATCAATGGTAGCTGCTTCATCCAGTTCTTTTGGAATTCTCTCCATGAAACCCTTCATGATATACAAACTAAAAGATATATTGGTAGCGATGTAAACAAAAACCAAGCTAAGCAGGCTGTCCTGCAAATGCAAATATTTGAAAATAATTACAGACGGTATCAGCATCGCATGAATGGGAATCATAATCCCAAGTGAAAGATAAATAGATAAGAAGGCACTTTTATGAACTCTGGTCAGTATATAACTTCCCATGGCTGTAATTATGACTAAAACAATTACGGTAACCATGCACACCGTTAAGCTGATTAAGAAGCTTCTTCCAACTCTGGCTCCTTTCCATGCTTCCACATAATTGCCCCATTGCATCACTTTGGGTAAACCAAATGAGTTGTTGTAGATGTCATTATTATCCTTGAGCGATGAATTCAACACCCACATAAACGGGTACAAAGATATGATTGCCCCAATACTTAAGAATAAATACTTAGTTATTGTAATTATTTTATTTTTTAATGACTTTCTTCTGAATTTTCCCATAGCCTTCTCCTTAATTATCACGGCTTAATTTAGTCAGCTTGTTGAATATCACTGTAATAGTCAATGAAACTGCAATAATCGTAATTGTAATCGCACTACCCATGCCAAAATCAGAATTAACAAAAGCAGTCTTAAACATATATACACCTAAATATGCAGATCGTACCCCCGGTCCGCCACCCGTCATAATCCAGGAATGATCAAATGATTTTAGCGAACCCGTAATACTTAACAGAATGCAGATGAATGTAAATTCCGATATCTGTGGAAGTATAACATGGTGAAACATGCTTATTTTATTAGCCCCGTCTATTTGGGCACTTTCAATTAGTTCTTCCGGAATGGATTGCAAAGCTCCCAAGAAAATGGTGACATACAGACCTATATATTGCCAAACCTGAGGTGCCATAACTGCATAGAGCAATGCATGAG
>JBASOB010000206.1:0-4038 GCA_049657865.1 Mobilitalea sp. | reverse complement strand
TGGCAGTGAACGGGGAGCCCTTCCTGAACAGGACGCAGGCCTCCGCGAACACAGCCCTCACGAACTACGTGGCCACGGAGACCCGGAACGTGGAGGTATCCGGCAGGATCTACGGCCTCACGCTGTATGACGTGTCCGATTACCCGGACTGGAAAAAGGCCTTCCGGATCCCGGACTCCCAGGGGCTCAAGAAGGACAGCGAAAAGTATTCGGACGGAACCGACTCCGGCACCTACAGCAGCGGACGGTACTACACCTACACCACCGGGACGAACGACCAGTACGGCAATGACACCGGAAGGAGCACGAAGTACACCTTCCCCCTGGTCGACGGCAGCCATCCGTATTACCGGAACATCGGCATCCTGAAGACCGGGTACCTGGTGAGGTTCTCCCTTACGACCACCGGAAGCATGTTCGCCGATTCGGCACGGATATCCATCGAGCCGAGCTTCTACCACGTTGACGCGGACGGAGGGAACCGCACGGAGGTCGACCTGTACTATACCGAGGAGATCAACGGCAAGAGCAGGCACCTGGTGAAGGTGGGCGGCGTGCTGGATGCGGCCAACCTGAAATACTGCGGGACAGGTGATGCGGGACTCGGCATCCCGATGACGGAGATGATCAAAACGGCCGGGCTCCGGGGCGTAACCTACAGCTCCTTCCTCTGCCAGAGGTCCCCGATGTTCACCTTCGCCGAAATAAGGCTCCATGCTGGCTTCCGGACCTACGTGAACGACGCCTACCTGGCCGAGGTGAAGTCTTACGGCTCCTACCCGGACCTGAAGGCCGGAGGGATCACGGAGGGCAGCATACGGAAGAGGATGCAGAGATGGTACGGCCAGTACTATATCCCGAACGAAGTGCACGCAGTGAAAAGCGGTTATGACGTCATGGACTATGCGGATAAGCACGGAATCGACTACGATGAGGACTTCTGGCTGGAGGAAGGGTACCTGATCGTAAATTTCAGGATAGAGACGGCAGGGGAGGACGGGAAGCGGAGGCTCAGCTACATCAATACCCCGAACTACCTGGAGAACGGCAACTGCAGCATGTGGCTGATGGAAAATCCGACCGTCACCAAGACGAGCTACCAGGGGCCGAAATTCCGTTTTTATGCGGGGGATTTCGTGATCTATTACATGAACCGGAGGATGACGGATGATTATTCAGTCGGAGCGATTTATTAAATAGGCAAATAATACGACCTACAAATACTGTGAGTGATACTGAAATAATATATATTTTTCTCATTTAGCCTACATTTTCTTGAGAGTTTTTTGAAGCCTTTTTGAACGTTCTGATTGTGAAGCGATTGCTAACATTCATAGATTATACTATACTATTATAAAGAAAAAGAAAGCGAGGCGATTATTATGAGCAATGCAAAAACTATAATTATGGAACATTTGAATTTAATATCAGATGATGTTACTGATGAAGCGGAGGTTCTTAATCGTCTATATATGTTAATGCGCTTGAAACATAGCAAAGAACGTTGCAAAACTGAAGGTACGTTATCTGATGCTGAAGTAGATGAATACTTTTCAAAGAAACGAGAAAAGTATAAGGAGTCTTTATGCAATTAATATGGTCAAAGGATGCAATTGAAGATCTGGATAATATTTGGGGAATATATTGCTGCTGACAATATAACGAGAGCATTTAGCTTTATTGATGAATTGCAATCAGAAGCAAGAAAGTTGTCTGATAGTACAATGATTGGTATCAAAATACCAGAACTGAATGATAATAATTTTCGGGAGTGGTTCTATCGAGATTATACAATCATATATGAAATTGTAGGCAATGCACTTCTTATCCACGAAGTACATAATCATAAATGTTACTTTATCCGTTCAATCAATAGAGATTGATATAATAAAATAAATAGTTCAACATTGCCATCTGCCGATTAGGTAGGTGGTTTTTGTTGGTTTGAAATGAAGATACTTTTATAAGTGGCCTGCAATTATAATTCTTTGGTGACTTACAATTATAATTCCTTGGTGACTTACTCTTGACAAAATACTTTTATTAGTTATATGATGTCCTAAACATATTTTGAATAATAATACATTATTAACTCGTTGGAAGGATGGATAACCATGAATAATTATCATATCGAAACACAGTGCGTTCAGGAGGGTTATACGCCAAAGAATGGTGAACCCAGAGTATTGCCGATCGTGCAAAGTACTACTTATAAATATGACTCCAGTGAACAAGTGGGTCGCCTCTTTGATTTAGAAGAAGAAGGCTTTTTCTATAGTAGAATTGCCAATCCGACAGTAGATGCAGTTGAGAAGAAGATTGCGGCTCTCGAAGGTGGAATTGGTGCAATGTGTACTTCCTCCGGTCAGGCGGCTTCACTGATTGCCGTAATTAACATCTGTAGTTCTGGAGACCATATGGTGTCTACCAGTGCTATTTATGGCGGAACGATGAATCTTTTTGCAGTTACCTTAAAGAAAATGGGAATTGATGCAACGTTTGTTGATCCGGATGCAACTCTAGAAGAACTGCAGAAGGCAATTCAACCAAACACCAAGCTTGTATTTATTGAAACGATTGCAAATCCAGCATTAATCGTTTCTGACATTGAGAAGTTTGCAAAATTAGCACATGACAATCAAATTCCTTTATTTGTAGATAATACATTTGCAACACCGATCAATTGCAGACCGTTTGAATTTGGAGCAGACATTGTAGTTCATTCCACTTCAAAATACATGGATGGACATGCGGTTGCCCTTGGTGGCGTGATAGTCGACAGCGGTAATTTCGATTGGGATAACGGTAAATTTCCGGGATTATCCACACCGGATGAATCCTATCATGGGTTGATCTATACCAAAGATATTGGTAAAGCAGCGTTCATAACCAAAGCAAGAGTACAGCTTATGCGTGATATCGGTGCGACTCCTTCTCCCAACAATGCATTTTTATTAAATCTTGGACTTGAAACTTTGTTTCTTCGAATGGAACGTCATTGCAGCAATGCACAGCAGATTGCGGAATTCCTTGAGAAGAATGAGAAGATTACCTGGGTGAATTATCCGGGACTTCCAAGTAATAAATATTATGACCTGGCACAGAAATATATGCCGAACGGTTCTTGCGGTGTTATCGCCTATGGAATTAAAGGCGGAAGAGAAGCAGCCATGAAATTCATGGATAGCCTGAAGCTAGCAGCAATTGTAGTGCATGTAGCAGATACCAGAACCGGAGTGTTACACCCGGCCAGTACGACACATCGCCAATGTTCGGATCAACAGTTACTTGATGGTGGAATCTCACCTGATTTGATTCGTATGTCAATTGGTATAGAGAATGTTCAGGATATTATTGCCGATATTGAACAGGCGTTGGAGCAGATATAGGTTTAAGCCATATAGTATCTTGAGTTATTAACTAAAATCCGCAGAAATTAAACAACGTCTACAAATACAAATCACTCATTGCATCATAATATCTTTATAGATTTATTTTTTGAAAGGTGAGCATCTCATAATAACTATTTGGTTGTTATGAGATGTTCTTTTTTAGTATGCTAAAAGACTTTGTTCCATCAATGATTACGCACCAATGGAGCAAAAGCCCTTATTGTTTTTCGGTTACAATAATTAAACTTGCAATAAATTAATTAGGGTGTCATAAGTACCTTATTTATTAAGTTATGGGAAATGAAAGCTAAGCATCTGTAGTATTTTATAGGTAAAAATGATACAATAATAAAAGATTTTTAAAATATCTCGTGGAGTGGAGGACATCAATTTAGTTATGAATATGACTATTAAAGAGGAAGCATAAGTAGCAGGGGGTTGGAATGGATATATTTTCCAAAGCACTCGATAAAAGCGGGGTTAGAAAAAAAGAATGGGTTATAGCTGCGGTACATGAGCTCAATGATGTACCGAATTAATGTCACTGAAAAGAGGTTCCTGTGCCAAAATATCAGGTAACGTACGAAAAATAAAACTATAAATAATATGAAATAATAAACCTTAAAGAATGGATTGATTAAGGATT
>JBASOB010000205.1:0-5288 GCA_049657865.1 Mobilitalea sp. | reverse complement strand
ATACAGTATCTACTGATGTATATTCCAGTGATTATGCTGACCTCTCTCGGAATGGGACTCTTACTCAGTAAAAGCTTCAAGGGACATAGCATAATACGAATTATATTTTATACCCCGGTAATTACTTCCTGGGTAGCAGCCTCTGTTGTATGGAAATGGATTCTCAGCGGCAAGTTCGGATTTATTAATCAGGCTTTTGCAGTAGTCGGAATTCAGGCACCTGCATGGCTGAGCGATCCCTCCTGGGCAATGGTAGGAATTGTGATCGTGGCTATATGGAAGGACACCGGCTACTATGCATTGTTTTTCCTGGCAGCAATCAAAGGAATTGATTTTACGTATTATGAAGCTGCCAATATAGACGGTGCAAGATGGTATCAGAAATTATTCCGCATTACCTTACCGATGATATCGCCTACTATCTTTTTACTATTTGTATATAATGTAATCGCGGGTTTTCAGGTATTTGATTCGGTTCAGATTATGACAACCGGAGGTCCAGCCGGAGCTACCACAGTTATGATGGAAAGAGTTTATAAATATGGATTTAAGATGTATCAGATGGGATATGCAGCAGCATGGTCATGGGTCTTATTTATTATTATTTTAATCGTTACCATCATACAATTCACGCTTCAAAGAAAGTGGGTGAATTATGATTCGTGATGATAATACAAGAAGCATCTATCAAAATAGATGGAAAAAAGAATTCCTAAAGAAGCTGAAAAGCCTATTGTTTTACCTCCTTATTGTACTGGTTGCAATTATGATCGTATTGCCATTCATCTGGATGCTAAGCACTTCTTTTAAGGGGACAGAAGCGATTAGGACGATTCCAATCAAATGGATTCCGGAACATCCTACCTGGGACAATTATAGCAAGATTTTTAATCTGTCCAGCTATAATTTCTGGAGAGCAGGATATAACAGCTTCTTCTTAGCTACGACCTGCACGGTAGTGTCCGTGTTCTCAGCGACAATGGCTGCATATGTCTTTGCAAAGATTGAGTTTAAGGGTCGTGAAAAGTTGTTCATGGTTTATCTGGCAACCAAGATGATTCCAGCAACCGTAATCATGATACCGAATTACACAATTTTAAATCAGTTGAATTTACTGGATACATTTACCGGATTAATCCTGATGTCACTTAACAATACTTTCGGCGTATTCCTGATGAGACAGGCAATGATGGGGATTCATAATGCATATTTAGAAGCGGCACGAATGGACGGAGCTTCCTTACCACAGATATTTTTCAAAATAATGATTCCTATGTCAAAACCGACACTTTCCACCTTGATACTAATGAATTTCATGGGTTCCTGGAATTCCTATCTACAGCCGCTGTTAGTCTTAAGCAGCAATGATAAACAGACACTGCAGTTAGTACTTGCGACACTCAATGGACAATTAAAAGGCAAAGAAAATGTGACTATGGCAGGAGCAGTAATATCAATACTTCCTATTGTAATCGTATATATCATGGTTCAAAAGTATATTGACCAAGGTCTGGAAATTGGAGGACTGAAGGGCTGAGTTTCTATTGATATGTAAACTCTGATGTGCAATTTGGGGTATTTTCAATTGGCACAGAGATTATAATATAAATTATAAGGAGGAGTTGTAATGAAAAAATTAATTAGCTTAGTATTAGTTATGATGATGACAGTGATGTTAATAGGTTGTGGCAAGACGGATACAACGAATGAAGCAGCAAGTGTCAGTGATACCGATGAAACAGCAGCAGTTACTGAGGCAGCAGCAGATCCAGCAGAGGAGGCTGTTACTACTGAAAAAACAAAGATTGTATATCTTCAGTTCTCTGCAGGTGAATCCAATGCAGAAGTACTGAAGAACATGATAGCAAAATTCCAAGAAGAAAATCCTGATATTGAAGTTGAAGTGCAGTCTTTAGGTTATGATGAATATTTTACAGCCTTAGCAACTAAGATGGCAGGGAATGCAGCTCCCGATTGCTTTGAGCTTAATATGGAGAATTTCCTGACTTATGCAATCAGAGGTTCGCTAGAACCGCTGGATGGTTATTTTGACACGACAGGCAGCAGTAAAGATGTCTATAGTGAAGGACCAATAAGTGCAGCTACCTATAATGACAGCTTATATGCAATTCCTCAAAGCTTTTCAACCGTAGTATTAATCTATAACAAAGCCTTGTTTGACCAGGCAGGCGTCAGTTATCCAACAGATGACTGGACCTGGGCTGATGAACAGGCAGCAGCAGTTAAGATTCGTGCACTTGGAGAAGATATCTGGGGTACCTATCAGCCAGTTACCTATAATGAACTTTATAAAACGGTTAAGACCAATGGCGGTTCATTAGTAAGTGCGGATGGCAAGACATTTACAATGAATTCTGCTGAGAATATTGCTACTCTTCAGATGATGCTTGACCGTGTCTGCGGTGATGCAAGAGTAATGCCAAATACAGAGGACTTAGCAGGTCGCGGTGACTGGGATCTGTTCAAGTCAGGCAATCTAGGAATGATCCATACCGGAATCTGGGCATTTACCGATTTCGCTACGAATATTACTGATTTTGACTGGGATATTGCAGTTGAACCAGGTAACGTAACACATGCAGCACATTTCTTTGCAAATGTTGCTTGTATCAATAAAGACAGCAAGAATAAAGAAGCTGCTTTCAAATTTATTAATTATATGGCTTCGAATGAAGCAGTAGTTAAGATGAGACTGGATGCTCAGTGGGAACTTCCTACTATTGCTGATGAAGCGCTGATGGCTCAGTATTTAGAGCAGACTCCTCCGGAAAACAGAGAAGCTGTCATGAAATCGCTTGATTATGCAGCAGCACCTCCTACTTTACTTAAATATAGTGAAGTTGTTGATGTCATGACACCAATCCTTGAATCGGCTGTGATTAACAATACTCCAGCAGCAGATGTACTCAATCAGATTCAGGAAGAAGTTGTAGCAAAAGGGTTAATGAACGAATAAGATATAGGGACTTGAGATACCGCAAAGCAGCATCCTGTTAGGATGATAGGAAAGTAGTATAGACTCATAGATCATATACATTATGAAGCTATACTACTTTTTTATAAGTGTTCAATTGCTTCACAGTTGCAGAGCATCTAGCGATATCGATTCACTTAGAATGGAGAATTCATATGATAATTAAGCATATTCCGAATAGAATAAATCCCTATGAGTATAATGATTATGGAAGAGAACCGGAATATATTATTTCGGGGGATAAAGTTAATGTGAATTGTTACATAGGAGAACGAGGGGAAGGTAAGAAAGCACCTACGCTTATTTATCTTGTGGATGAGAAGGAAGAACTACAGACAGAAGGGGTATATCTGTATCATAAGGAAAACCGGGATTATTATACCTTTCCGATTGGGCCATTTAAAGAAGGCACAATTATTACCTATGCAATTCGTAGTATGGAAGATGACAGATTGATACAGACCGAATGGTATCCATTTGAAGTATTACGCATTCAAGAGTTTTATGCACCTGAGGAGATCTGCGCTGAGAATTATAATACACCGGATTCTATGACATTACACTGTTATTACAAACTGTCAGAAACGAAGAAACTTAATTTGTCTATGGAATTTAGGAAAGACAGCATATCCTTTCAAGTCTCACCGGTTGACAGAAGTTCCGAAGATCAACAGAAAAGTATCGATAGCAAACATCAGATATATTGCAGTTTTACAGAGACAACAGCTGAATTAGGAAGTAATACTTTTGAATACAGAGGGGAAGGCTATCATGTGAAACTGGATGCACGACCCTTTAATTTCAGAGTGGAAGATATAAATAATGATCTGCTGATAGAGTTTAACAATGACACGAATCTTTTTCAGACTTTTCTTGACAGGGAGGACCGAGTAAAGCAGTTAACCTTTTCTATGGATCTGTGTGGAAAAGCATTTTATGGGTTTGGAGAAAAATTCGATCAAGTGAATCAAAGAGGACGAAAGCCTAAGAACTGCGTATACGAGCACTTTACGCATCAGCAGGAAAAGACGTATCTTCCGGTACCGTATTTTATCACGGAGAAAGGATACGGTTTCTATTATGATACCAATCAGATGGTTGATTTTGATATTAAAGCAATCGGCGAGGAGAATAACACCCTTACTGTAAAAGCGGCAGTCAAAGATTATTCACAGGAACATTATAAGCTGAAAAATCATAAATCAGAAGACTATAAGTGGGAAAGTGATATACCGGAAAATCAGATAGAAGAAAATCAGATACCACAGGATAAAGTCATATTATTGTTTGGCTCAATTAGGGAGATGCTGAAGCAATATATTAAAAGAGTAGGAAAGATGGAGCTTCCCCCAAGGTGGGCGTTTGGTCCATGGATGTCAGGCAATGGGTGGAATACTCAGAAAGAAACCTTAGAACAGATCGATAAGATGAAAAAACATCAAATACCGGCTTCTGTTTTGGTTTTAGAAGCTTGGAGCGATGAAGCAACCTTCTATATTTTTAATGATGCAGAATATGAACCGAAAGAAGGCTGCGAAGCATTGGAATATAAGGATTTCAGCTTTCCTGAGGACGGTAAATGGCCGAATCCTAAGGAAATGTCGGATGAATTACATGCAAATAATGTAAAACTAGTGCTGTGGCAGATACCGGTAATTAAGCATTTTGAGATTCATGAGCAGAAGCAGCATGAAAATGATGAAGCAACTGCATTAGCCAAGGGCTATCATGTGAAGCTGGCAGATGGCTCGCCATACCGAATTACGGATCATTGGTTCGCAGATTCTTTATTACTCGATTTTAATAACCCGGAAGCTGTAAAGTGGTGGTTCTCAAAACGTACTTATCTTACAGAGGAACTACATGTTGACGGGTTTAAGACGGATGGAGGAGAGTTTGTCTATGATAACCGGACTTTGTTCTTTGACGGAAAAAACGGATCTGAGATGAGAAATTTGTATCCAAATTCTTATGTTGGTAGCTATTACAAATTCTTAAAACAAAGCCTGGGCGAGGGGAATGGAATCACTTTTTCCAGGGCTGGATATAAAGGAGCTGGAAGCTTTCCTATCCACTGGGCAGGGGACCAAAAGTCGGAATTCTCTGAACTTAGAGCACAGCTTAAAGCTGGGCTGTCAGCCGGGTTGTCAGGAGTATTCTTCTGGGGTTTTGATATCGCAGGTTTTGCCGGAGACCTTCCTTCTACGGACCTATATTTACGTTCTTCTGCAATTGCAGCCTTTAGTCCGGTGATGCAATTTCATTCAGAACCAAGAACCGGTCAATTTGGAGA
>JBASOB010000204.1:0-2899 GCA_049657865.1 Mobilitalea sp. | reverse complement strand
GATTACGGGTGTTTTTGATATATTCCTCATCGGTAAACATAATTTCACCGGCAATTGCGGCGAGAGAATTTATCGTCCAAGGGTTTTTTCTCTGATTAATCTCTTTTAGCAAATCAACATTTCCACAAATCGCATAACCAAGACGAAGTCCCGGAGCTGCATAGAATTTAGAAATGCCGCGAAGAATGATAATATTATTATAATACTCAGTAAGAGGGGCAGAGGTAATATCATCAACATTCTCGGCGAACTCCACATAAGTTTCATCCACCATGACAAAGATACCTTTTATTTTACAGATATCAAGGATTTGACGCATATCGCTCCGGGTGATAGAAGTAGAGGTTGGGTTATTCGGATTGCAGATAACGAGCAAATCCACATCAGTGGTGAGCTCCAGAGATAATTTCTGTATATTCAGAGCAAAATCATTCTCCTCTTCAAGGCGGTAATATCTTGTATTGCCACCTCCGAGAGAAACCTCACGTTCGTATTCGGAATAGGTCGGTCCGATAATAAGAGCTTTTTTCGGAGCTTTAATCTGAATAAATAAAGAAATTAATTCGGTGGACCCGTTACCGACTACAATATGTTCAATATCGGTATTCACATACTCACTTATTTTTTTTCGAAGAGAAGTATATTCCCGGTCCGGATAACTCATGATCGCATCAATCTGCTCCGATAAGGTAGTCTTAAGTTTCGGAGAAATGCCGAGAGGATTTACATTAGCTGAGAAACTTACAATATCCTCTTTCTTAATGCCATAGACTCTTTCTATTGTTTCTAAATCACTTCCATGAAAATGATCGGAATGTTTTATCATTGGAATAACCATACCTTTCTCTCTGCATGCAAACTTTGAGCTGCAAGCACAAATTTGAGCGTGAAGCTGCTTTTTTCACACTCATCTGTATTTTGTTAAATTCTGATACATAAAAAACAGTATTAAAATATGCTGAAACAAGTCGTTTTCCTCGAAAATTAAATGAGAAGAAAGAAAATTGATTGGAAATCGAAGGAAAACTGGTGAATTATGATAGATACTGGATTTTTTTTCTCTATTGAATTATAATTACTATTAAGTTATACATATTATATCTTATTTCCGATAAAATGCAATGATTCGTGAAATTCTTTGGCATGGAATCTATTAACTTGGGGTGATGAATTGAAGGAAAAAATTGAACGTTTTTCAAGAGGGGATTTTGAATATGAACCACCTTTTATTTGTTTGTCTGAAGAAGAAATTCAGATACTAGTAGAGGCTGGTAAAATTAGTGAGGGAAGCTTTACCGTAAGCAACAGTGTCGGGCGGAACATGAAGGGCGTAATCTATTCTTCTAACCAGTTGCTTTTGGTGGAACATTCCTCTTTTGAAGGTACTTTAAATACGATTACTTACCAATTTAATGCAACATTTCTAAAAGCAGGAGAGACAATTAGCGGGCAGCTAAGCATAGTGAGTGATTGCGGAGAAAAGTCAATCCCTTTTACTATTACAACAGAACCTTCCTACTGCATGACCTCTCTTGGGAAAATAAAAGATCTCTTTCAATTTACCAATTTAGCCAGAATGGATTGGTCCGAGGCTAAAAAGGTATTCCGTTCAGAGGATTTTGAACGCATTTTCTTGAAAAATGAAGAAAGTTATCCATTAATCTATCGTAACCTTATTAAAAGCATTTCTACAAGCCCTGCACTGGAAGAATTTTTAATTACGATTCATAAAAAATCCGGGATTCGTCTTAAAATTGATAAAACACAGATGGAATATCAAGTAGAGGAAGAAGCAATCATAGATAAGCTTACCTTAACGAAAGATCATTGGGGATATGCAGAAATCAGAGTCAGCACCAATGCGCCCTTTATTCTTCTGGAGCAGAAATTCGTATGGGCGGACCGCTTCATTGGAAATACACATCAGATTACCTATACAATTGATCCCTGTAATTTAAGATATGGCAATAATTATGGACAGATTTGGATCAAAACTGCACATCAGACGATTACAATCGATGTTCTATGCAAGTATAAGAAAGAGAAGCAGAATCACACGCGCTATAATCGGAAATCCCAACAGATCGAATGTGCCTTGATTGAAAACTATCTTAACTTTCGACTAAATAAGATAGAACTAATTCGTTATATCGAAGATTCAGAGGGTTTGCTAGATGAATTGCCTGAACTCGAAGAGAGTAGCGTAAAAAATCTGATAAAAACGCATCTTGCCATCATCTCAGGAAACAACAAGATTGCAGAGGAACTTTTGAATGAATTTGAGGAAAATGAATTAACAATTAAAAGAAAATCAGCACTTGAATATTGTGCTTATCTTTATCTGAATGCGCTTTATCGTAAGGATGATATTATCATCAGTAATACAGCGGACATTATTCGCCATTATTATGAAAATGGCCATTATGACTGGAGAATTCTATGGTTTCTGCTTTATACGGATAAACGATATGAAACAGACAAAAGCCTTAAATTAGCTGATATGAAGGAACAGTTTAATTCGGGATGCCATAGCCCAATTCTATATTATGAAGCAGTCTGCATTTTCAACGAAGAACCGGTTCTGCTTCGTGAATTATCTGACTTTGAGCTGCAGACACTAAACTACGGAATTAAAAACTGGATCTTATCGAAAGATGCAGCAACTCAGTATACCTACCTCGCAAATAAGAAAAAGACATTTAATCAAGTGATTTTTCATGACTTAGTAAAATTATATGACGAATACAATACTCCTGAAATCCTTGCGGCAATTTGCTGTATCTTAATAAAGGGGTTTAAAAAATCACCGAAATATTTTGAATGGTACCGACAGGGATTAGAGGCACAACTTAGGATTACGGAACTATATGAGTACTATATCTACTCCTATGATGACTCC
>JBASOB010000203.1:0-2284 GCA_049657865.1 Mobilitalea sp. | reverse complement strand
GTATTAACTTTCTTAGGATTCTAAGAAAAAGCAGTGTTGGGGTGGAAACACCCCACAAACAGAAAGAAGAGGTGAGAAACAAGTATGGATATTTTTAAACTTGGAGACAAGATTCTTTCCTTGCTAGAAATGGTATTCGGATTTTGGAATAATCAAATATCTTTGGTATTTGCAATGCTCGGACAATCACCAGTAGATTTTAAGGGTGGCGGTCCATGGGCAGTTATTGAAGGAATAGAGCCAATCTTTGTAGCGGTTGGGTCTTCCTTAGTGGTGTTATTTTTTGTTATTGGATTTTGCTCGGAGAGTGTGGATATCAAGGAAGAGATGAGATTTGAAGTCATTCTACGTATGCTAATCCGATTAGCACTGGCTGAATGGTTTGTGGCGAATAATGTGACAATTATGAAAGCATTTTTCACATCCATAGGAAACTTGGTAAATCTACTATCGTCAGGAACAAATACGACACTGACCATTGACAGCACACAAGCAGACATTATTAAGAATCTGGGATTTGGAGAAAGCCTTATTATGCTGATACTTGCAGCATTGTTATCCATTATTATCATCATTTGTGGATTCTTTATGATTTATACGGTTTATTTCAGGTTCTTAAGGTTATTGATTATCGTGCCTATGGGGTCAATTGCATTTTCAACAATGGGAGGAAATCGAACAGTCAACCATACTGTGGTGGCATATTGTAAATACTTTTTATCTGTCACATTTGAGGCGGTTACAATGGCACTTGCAATCATTGTATGTAGTGCATTTGTGAATGCGGGGCTTCCGTCATTTACAGGAAGTTATGCTGACTGGGCACAGACGTTAATCTATCTATGTGAAATGACATTTACTATTGCACTGACCGTAGGAAGTGTAAAGGGAGCGCAATCATTAACCAGTAAGGTATTTGGTCTGTAGAAAGGAAATATATATGGAAAAGATTTTAGAATATGAAACCCAGTGGGGAAGTAAAGAAGAGGTATTCTTTGATGTAAACAGCTATCAGAACAATGGCTGTATCTATATTGGATTAGTAATTAATGAAGAAGGATACCCAGAGCCATTTGGAGATATAACTGTCAACCTGAATGGAAAAGCACCGGATTATTGTGGATATATTGACCTTAATAATATGCCGGAGCTAGAGAAGTTTATTGAAAAAAATGGAATTGGAGAATTTACAGGACTGACACAGAGAAGTGGATTTTGTGAATATCCGTTATATCTGTTCAATCCAGAAAAGTTAAGGGAACTCTGTCCTGATGGAATGGCAGTATATGAAAAATCCATTGGAAAAGAAAAGTTGTCTGAAAAAGAAAAATGCAGATAGGAGATGATAACAGTGGTAATAGAAATAAACAAAGATATTGATCGCTATCAGGAATCAGTAGCACTAGGATTATCAGCAAAACAGCTGGTGTTTTCTGTTGCAAGTGTAGTCGTTGGTGGTGGTCTAGTTCTTCTTTTATATCGTTATATTGGGTTGACCGGTGCAGCTTATGTTGCAATTCCCTGTGTAGCACCAATCGCATTAGGTGGCTTTTATTCCTACAATGGAATGGACTTCTACGAATATATGAGAAGGAAATTCTATTTTATGTTTGGTAACAAGTCATTGACCTATGTTTCTACAGAAGGTGAGCCAGCGATAAAGGAATTTGAAATGGAGTTTGCCTTTGTAGAAAAAACGAAAGGAATAAAAGTCAAATGCAAAAATATAGGTAAGAAAAAAGAACTATTACAAGCAGACAATAAAGGAAGCAAGGAGGATTTTGACGCTATGAAAAAGAAAACAAAGAAAATGGCAATCGCTCTTATTGGAGTAATCATTGCAGCGATAGCAGGAATAGCAGCATATAAATATATGCATTAGAAACATGAGAATAAATTGAACTGACCTCTTAGGTTGGGACAATTCAGGCATCAGCCGGGATTGTTCCCGACTGGTGTGTAATTAAGCGAAAGAGAGGTAAAGAAATGGGATTATTAACAGATGGATTTAAGGAACTAAAGAAAGCTAGTGAACCGCTTTACAAGTCCCCAAAATCAATTCAGGAAACCATTGAAATTATGGCAGTAGCAGAGAATGGAATTTTTGAGGTGGCAAAGAACCGATATTCAAAATGTTACCGTTTTCAGGATATTAACTACACCACCACAAATGAGGACGAGCAGATTGATATTTTTGAACGCTACTGTAAGTTTTTGAATTCTTTGGACTGTAATTTCAAGATTACAATAAACAATAAGAATAAAAATATGGAAGAGCTGAAAC
>JBASOB010000202.1:0-5924 GCA_049657865.1 Mobilitalea sp. | reverse complement strand
TTAGTAAATATAGGGGAACGCTTGTGATTTTGTGTACTTGTGTCAGATGGGAGGTTAAAAAGTGACTGAAGAATATATTGAGCAAAAACTGGTAAAAGCAGTGAAAAAGAGGGGTGGTATGGCACTAAAATTTGTTAGTCCGGGGTTAGATGGTGTGCCAGACCGCATTGTACTTTTACCTATGGGAAGAATCGCCTTTGTTGAATTAAAGGCGCCAGGCAAAAAGATGCGTCCACTGCAAGTAAGGCGAAAAAGACAACTGGAAGCGTTAGGATTTTTGGTTTACTGCGTTGATAGGGTAGAGGAGATTGGAGGGATGCTTGATGAAATTAAAAATGGAATGTAATTGGTGTGGTAAAGAAATATATAAATACCCATCACAAATAAAAAAGCATAATTTTTGTAGTAGAGAGTGTTTCAAGAAATATCGTGATGAGCATTCAACAGGTAAAGTTAGTGTAGTGTGTTCATATTGTGGCAAGGAGTTTATGCGTTATAAATCTGCTACAAAAAATACAGCTTATCATTTCTGCTGTCTACAGTGTATGTATGATTTTGGTGACAGAACTAAAAATCCGGTAGGGTATATGAAATTAGGCAGGAATAATATTGATGCACGTAGGAAAATTGGAGAGGCAAACCGTAAACGAACTTTGTCAGAAGAAACAAGAAAGAAAATAAGTGAAAAGCATCGAGGAAAGAAATTATCAAAGGAAACTATAGAAAAAATTTCAAAAACTTTAACAGGTAGAACAGTTTCTGAAATGACAAGGAGAAAATCCAGCGTTGCTAAACGTAATGATGGCGTAAATGAATACGATGAGGACTTTCAATATAAGTGTCCTTATCGTAGGCAAGGCGGAAGACTTGCTCATAGAGTTGCTGCAGAAAAGGTGTTAGGAAGAAAACTTGATAGGAAAGAAGTAGTCCATCACATTGATTTGAATCCTGCTAATAATTCACCAAAAAATCTTAGGATCTTTTCTTCAAATTCGGAGCATATAAAATTTCACAAAGAGCTCAATGCTGTTTTAGAAATGATATGGGGGTAGTGACAAAATGTTAGAATATATCAATTTACATGAGTATCAAAAGCATAGCTCACAGTTTATATTGGACCATCATCTTGGAGCATTATTTTTGAATTGTGGTTTAGGAAAAACAGTGATTACACTTACAGCATTAAATGAACTCTTGTTTGATAGATTTGAAATATCTAAAGTACTTATCATTTGCCCGCTTAGGGTAGGAGAAGTATGGAACCAAGAAATCGAGAAGTGGAGCCATCTTAAAAACATCAGATGCTCCCTTGCATTGGGCACTGAGACAGAGCGTAAGAAAGCTTTATTACAAAAAGCTGACATTTACGTGATTAATAGGGAAAATGTACCTTGGCTTGTTAATAATTATTCGTATTTATTTGATGGAGCAGCTTTAGTAATTGATGAAAGTAGTTCTTTCAAAAATCCAAAAGCTAAAAGGTTTAAATCTTTATTACGCATAAGGCATAAATTCAAGAGAGTAATTTTGCTTAGTGCAACACCTGCAAGTAATAATTTAATAGACTTATGGTCACAATTTAAACTCCTCGATATGGGTGAGAGGTTGGGAAGATTTATTACGAATTACAGAAATAACTTTTTTGAACCCGATAAAAGAAATGGTCAAATTGTTTTTTCATACAAACCACTACCTGGATCCGAGGATAAGATTTATAAGCGGATATCGGATATTACGATTTCTATGAAATCCATAGATTATCTTAAAATGCCTGAATGCGTAATAAACAAAGTCCTGGTTACCATGAATGAAAAGGAATGGAAGGTGTACTCAAGCTTTAAAGAAGATATGGTCACTAAGTTGGATGACAATGAGATTGATGCAGTAAATGCTGCAGTACTTTCAGGAAAACTCCTTCAGATGGCAAACGGTGCTGTCTATGACGAGAAGAACAAGGCACATTTTATTCACGATAGAAAACTTGATGCCCTTGAAGATTTAATTGAAGGGGCCAACGGGAAACCAGTGCTTATAGCTTATTGGTTCAAGCATGATCTTGATCGTATTCAGAAGAGATTTCCAGTAAGGCAGCTAAAGTCATCAAAGGATATTGAAGAGTGGAATGAAGGTGAAATTCCTGTAGCAGTGATCCACCCTGCAAGTGCTGGACATGGACTTAACCTTCAAAGTGGTGGTTCCACACTTGTTTGGTTTGGACTCACCTGGTCATTGGAACTCTATCAGCAAACCAATGCTCGCCTCTACAGACAAGGGCAAAAGGATACGGTTGTCATTCACCACATCATTACCAAGGACACCATAGATGAAGATGTGATGACAGCACTTACAAAAAAAGAAAAAACACAAGCATCTTTAATCGATGCTGTAAAAGCTAAGCTGGAGGTGAAGCGATGAGCGATCCATATGAAGACTTAGCCAATGCCATAGTTTTACTAGCCGTCAAGGACTACAGGGATGCGCTGAAGAAGCTTATGAAGCATCCTCGCCATGAATCTGCAAAACATACAAAAGCTGAGGTGGAGAGGTTTTTACGCTCTGATTGGTATAGAGAACTTACCACGGTAGAACCGGAGATACTTCTCCGAAAACTGAAAGAGGAGGTCAAACAATGAATGCTAAAGAATATCTTAGTAAAGCCTATCGATTGGATCAAAGAATAAACAGTAAGCTTGAGCAAGTGGCATCCCTTGAGAATATGGCTATGAACTGTACTTCGGCCATAAATGGAATGCCTAACAACCCTAGCAAATCAGTATCTCCTATGGCAGATGCTGTATGTAAGATTATAGATATTAAAAACAATTTGAACGATGATCTTGCCAAACTTCTAAAGTGTAAGATTAACATTATTGAGATCATCCAAGGTGTGAACAACATTGAATACAGGCTGATTCTTGAAAAACGGTACCTGTCATATCAGCCTTGGGAAGATATCGCTTATGATCTTGATTATTCTGTAAGCTGGGTGCTGAAGCTTCACCGTAAAGCGCTTAGAGCTGTAGATGCTGTATTAGCTGGAAGGGAGAATAAAAATGAGTTGGCATGAAGCAATAGAAGACGGAATAACCATTGGTAAGGATGGTAGAGATTCCAACTGTTATTATCCACCTTGCCATATCTGCTTTACACCTGTTTATAGTTGGACATACACTCGTGGCACTAAATATACCTGCAAGGACTGCAGGGCTGAACTGGTTCGGCAGGCGCGAGAAGAAGGGGAAGTAATCAGTACGGATAAGAAACAAATGAAGCTACAAAACGCCGTAAAAAGGATCTCAAAAATCACCGGCATTGAACACTACAAGGATGCCATCCGTCATGTAGAAGAGAGCCTGAACAAGACTGGGTGGTATCAGAGTACTGAAGAAATAATGGTGGCACTTGAACTTATCCGATGTAACGTTAAAGCGTTCCATCAGGTGAAAATCTTCGACTACTCTGTTGACTTCATTTTACCTGAGATGAAAGTTGCTCTTGAGATTGATGGCAAGATATATCATGGGAAAGACAGACAAAAATATGAGAGCATACGAGATGAGGTCATTACCAATAAACTTGGTGAAGGTTGGGAGATGATCAGAATTACAACAGATAACATCAATAAGAATGTGACCAAGCTAATCCCTGGTATCAACGCGGTGCTTAAAAGCAGAAAACTTCAAAGAGGATAGTAAAGTCCACATGAGTCCACTTGAGTGCAGTTGTTTTTTTTAGTACGCTATAATTGAGAGATAATAATGTAAACAAGCCTTCTTGGGACCACCCCACGAGGGCTTTTCTTATGCCCAAAAGGAGGTGAACCCATGCCATACAAACCTAAGCGTCCTTGTGCTTACCCAGGCTGCGGTCGGCTTTCAGACAGCGGAGAGTACTGCGCTGAGCACAAGAAGGTAGTAACAAAACACTACAACCAGTACCAACGCGACCCAGCTTCCAACAAACGCTACGGCAGGTCCTGGAAACGTATCAGGGACCGCTACATCAAAGCCCATCCTCTTTGCGAGGAGTGTGAAAGGAATGGAAAGATTAAAGCTGCTGAAGAAGTCCACCATATCCTGCCTCTCTCCAAAGGCGGTGGCAATGAAACCAGTAACCTGATGGCCCTTTGTAAGTCATGTCACTCAAGGATCACTGCTGAGAGTGGCGACCGGTGGAATAACAGAAAATGAATGCATCGCTTCGGCGGTGCTTTTTTATTGGAGGAAGCCTATGGAACATGAAAAAACTTGTAAAGTGTGTGGGCAGCTTTTCAAGTCAACAGACCCTAATAGGGTATGCTGCTCTTCTTCCTGTGGTCTTTCATTTGGTCGAAGTTCGCAGAAGAAATATTATAAATGCCAGCATTGCGGTAATCTCTTTTGGAGACCCAATGCCTATAGGATGAAATACTGCGGTAATGAATGCAAAGCGGCTGCTCGTCGAGATGAAGCCTTGGAGAGACATAAAAATGTACCGTTACCATCTATGCCAATTATCTACCATCGAAAATGTCTGTGGTGTGATGAGCCATTTGAAACAACTTATACAAACAAATTATATTGCACCCCTGAATGCGGTTATGCTGGAAGCCTTCGCTTAAAACGAGAACAATGGAAAGCAGAATATCAACCACGTACAATTACATGCAAGAAGTGCGGTCGCACCTTGGAAACAGAGTGTGGATATAAGAGAAGTGAGTTTTGTTCTGCTGAGTGCTCCGATAAGTATCACGATCGAGCATATAAAATGCGTAGAAATGAACTTATGAAGGTTGCCTATCGAACACGAGTATCATTTAAAGATATTTATAGGCGTGATCTAGGTGTCTGTCAAGTCTGCGGTTTGCCTGTACCGTATGATAAATCTCCTTCAAAGTTATGGTCTGCGACCATTGACCATGTTATACCACTGTCAAAGGGTGGCACTCACGAGCCTAATAACTGTCAGCTGACACACCGCTTATGTAATTCTGTAAAGTTGACGGAAACACAAGACTTCAAAATCAACTGGGAAGTAAAGAACACTAAAGAACATGGTCGATGGGCTCAAGCTCTCGAGGATCTCGAGGCTATTTTGTTGAATCAAAATCCAGGGGCGTAACCCCAATGGGGAAGGTCATATCTGTACGACTAAAAATTCTGGACAGCGGCCTGGGGTGTCGTGTTAAAAAACGCAGATTCAAACGGGGGTATAGCCCCCACTTTGTAAAGGAGGTGTGATCATTGGCAAAAGACGGTACGAACAGAGGTGGCGCTCGTGTTGGTGCAGGGGCAAAAAAGAAACCTCTGGCTGACAAAATAGCCGAAGGAAATCTCGGTGGCAGGAAACTGACGGTCATGGAGTTTTCCGATACCGCAGATCTTGAGGGACAAGAAATGCCTGAACCAAATAAGATGCTTGAGGCCATTCAAAAAGATGGTAAAGCTCTGGTGGCTGGTGAAATCTACAAAGCCACATGGCAGTGGCTGGATAAGCGTAGCTGCGCTGCTCTGGTTTCTCCGCAGCTCCTTGAAAGGTATGCCATGAGTGTTGCTCGTTGGATTCAGTGTGAAGAAGCCATCACTGAATATGGTTTTCTTGCGAAACATCCCACCACTGGTAATGCCATTCAAAGTCCTTATGTATCCATGGGTCAGAACTACATGAACCAAACCAATCGTCTGTGGTTTGAGATATTCCAAATCGTAAAAGAAAACTGTACTGGCGATTACAAAGGATCAAATCCTCAGGATGATGTGATGGAAAGACTTCTTTCTGCTCGAAGGGGCAAATAAAAAATAGATGGGAGATAATGATATGAGTAAAAACTACAGAACCTCAGAAAGTGTCTGCAAGGGACATCCTGATAAGCTTTCTGATTTAATCGCAGACAGTATTTTAGATGCCTGCCTTCGCAGAGACAAAGCTTCACGTGTGGCCTGTGA
>JBASOB010000201.1:0-1940 GCA_049657865.1 Mobilitalea sp. | reverse complement strand
GTCTCTGATTGCATAGATTTCCTCTGCAACAATTGTCTCCAAAACATATGTATCTTCATATTCCGTAGTATAAATTATAAGATACTCCTTGTAATCTTCTGGAAGTCTAATCATACTTCTGCCATTTGGATCTCTTAATCTTCTTTTGTTTAATATGTATCTATAACTTTTTGAAAAGATGAATTTCAAAGCATCTGATAAATCACCATTTTTAGGATATCGAATCTGTAATCTATCATTTTTCCTATGGTGTCTTTCATCATAATTTACATTTGTAATCCTTGCCTTATATGTTCTCCCATTAAGATAAAGATTAATTTCTTTTGATTCTCCCCTTTGAAGAAATCTTCCCATGTTTCTTCCAAAAACAACCTGATTTTCATTAGGCAATGTTAATCCTTCATTTAAAAGAGACCAATTAACTTCTTCTTTACATACATAATCCCCAAATGATTTCATTTTCTACTACCCCACCATAACATTCCCACTTGATTTCTTCTTGATAAACTCAGGCATTTTGTTGTCTAGATTCCATAAAATGCTCATTGGCTTGCTGCCTTCATAGCTTACGAACTTGGCTGTTCCCAGGCAATAATATGGCTCTGTTGCTCCGTTTGTTTTCTTTTTCTCCCTGACAAAGAGCAAAACTTTGCTGCCCATGGTCTCATGGTTGATATATCTTTGTCCTGTGGTTGATGTGTCTGATGTTCCGCTTTGGGACTGCCAGTGGAAATATTCATCATCGATGGCATAGTCATCATACATTGTAGTTTCTGAGTAATCTTTTTCTGAATTATTTAATGTTATGAAGAATATGTCTGTCTTTTTATCTTTTAAGTATAAAACGCCTTCTCTAAGCGATGATTTCTTTTCTAATTTATTTTCTTCCAGAGCTGACAGGGCTTCTGCCATTGAATATCTACAGTGCAACTTCAACGGACATGGATATCCTAAATCAATGTGTTGTTCTTTGAAGCTTATATTTTCTAAATTATATTCAAGTACAGAAATAATTTCCCGACATAACGGATCACATTCTTTTATCTTATTGATGCTTTCTTCTATGGATGTAAAATGTTTGGCATCTAATGTGTCTTGCCACATTGTGTAATAGAACATGTTAAGCATCAATTGTTCATTTAAACTTAGTTCATCATAACTGAAATGGTTGGTTTTCAATATTTTGGCAATGAATTCAATCCACTCTTTGGAATCAATGTGAAGCAATCTTGATATTCCTTTTGATTCTTTAGAATACTTTTCATCATCAAAATTTATTGCTCCTATTTGTCCACAGAAATATGAAAAACTATTGATTTTATACACATTTTTTAATTCTATGTTGTAAAACTTGCAGAAATCCACTACATCCAGTTTTGATTTGTTTGCAGTATATTCTCTGATCTTATTTATTATGGATCTTTTATTTATAATTGCATTGTTGATGCTTTCTAAAATATAATCTTTAGCAATTCTTTCTAACTGTATGAAGCAACCTTTTGGAAGGTTTGGAAATTCATTTTCTATTTCTTTTTGTATTGGATTACTTGTGTTCCCTATTAGAGCCCTTAATTTTTGCTCATAAAAACTGTAGCTTTTATTTGCCTGACCAACTAAATCTAAGACTGTCAAGCATTCTTTTCCATCGTCAAGCCTGAGCCCTCTTCCTAATTGCTGCAAAAATACTGTTATACTTTCTGTAGGTCTTAAAAAAAGCACTGTGTCAACAGATGGGATGTCCACTCCTTCGTTATATAAATCTACAACAAAAATAAAGTTTATTTCTCCACTTTCCAGTCTTGCTTTTGCATTGTCTCTTTCATCATCATTAGAGTCTGAAATCAAATAAATTGATGGAATGCCAGCATTGTTGAAGAATTTGCTCATATACTCAGCATGTAGCTTGCTTACACAAAATCCCAATCCCCTCACTTGGTGGA
>JBASOB010000200.1:0-2227 GCA_049657865.1 Mobilitalea sp. | reverse complement strand
ATTTTAACTTTGATGAACATGAAGAATACAGGCAGTTTTTTGAAACCACCAAAGATGTGGAAAGGATTTTACAAAATTTGATTCTTGTTAGTGGACAAAAGATTCAGCCAGAAAAGACGTTGATTATTTTTGATGAGGTACAGGATTGTCCCAAAGTTATTAATTCCATGAAGTATTTTTGTGAGAATGCACCCCAGTATCACATTGCATGTGCAGGTTCCCTTTTGGGCATTGCTCTTTCAAAGCCGTCTTCATTTCCGGTGGGTAAGGTCGATTTTTTGCAGATTAATCCAATGACTTTTATCGAATTTTTGATGGCAAACGGCGATATGAATCTAGTGCAGTATCTTGAAAGTGTAAATATTATTGAGCCAATCCCGGATGCTTTTTTTAATCCTCTGTATGAAAAAATGAAAATGTATTATGTGACAGGTGGAATGCCAGAGCCTGTCTTGATGTGGACAGAAGATCGTGATGTGGAGGCTATGCAAACCGCACTATCTAATATTATCAGTGCTTATGAGCGAGATTTTGCTAAGCATCCTGAAGTGAAAGAGTTCCCGAAAATCTCAATGATTTGGAAATCTGCTCCTTCACAGCTTGCTCGTGAGAATAAGAAATTCATTTATAAGGCGGTGAAAGAAGGTGCCAGAGCACGGGAATATGAAGATGCGCTTCAGTGGCTGGTAGATGCTAATCTAGTCGGCAAAATCTATCGAAGTACAGCACCGGGACTTCCTATTTCAGCCTATGATGATTTATCTGCATTTAAGATTTATCTTGTAGATGTTGGAATCCTTCGCAGGCTGGCTCAACTTGCTCCAACTGCTTTTGGTGAGGGTAACCGGCTATTTACCGAATTTAAAGGCGCTTTATCTGAAAACTATGTACTGCAGGCACTGAAGAATCAGTTTGAGGTTACGCCTCGCTATTGGTCTCAAGTAAATCCGCCCTACGAAGTAGATTTTCTCCTCCAACGGGAGAACGATATCTTCCCAATAGAGGTTAAAGCTGAAACTAATACGGAAAGCTACAGCTTAAAAAAGTACAAAGAGAAGTTTCCAAACCAAACAAAGCTTCGATTGAGGTTTTCCCTAGATAACCTCAAACAGGATAATGATGTGCTGAATATTCCACTGTTTATGGCAGATTATACCGATAAATTAATCGGGATTGCGCTTAATAAAGATATAAAATCATAAGCACTTTTGAAAAAGAATCAAATATAACAGACAATGAAGAGCCATATGGTAATCAAGTTTCCTTTCATACAACAAAATCATTATCTTGCATCACAAGTCTCAATTGTGATATAATAAGAAAAAGTAAAAAAATGAAAGGTGGCGAATGGTTATGAAGAAACTAGCGAAAGAGTATAAAAGCAAAGTTGTAGAGTGCTTAATGCATAAATATAAAATGTCTGAGATCGAAGCAAATCGTGCTATTCGTATTTCATTTTTAGAGGATTCCTTGAACTGTTATCCCGAAGAAACAATACATGATGATATAGAAGCGAATGCAGACAATGTGTACTATGATTACACTCATCCAAGATCATTACAAATGTAAATGACTAAGAACAAAGGCATCTGCTAAAAAAAGTAGATGCTTTTATTATGTACTAGAACAGTTTGATATTTGAGCAGTTAATGAAAAAAGATAAAAACTTTCTCGTAAATAAAAAGTACTTGCCATTTAAAGATACTCGTAAATTCAACTTATGTATGATGCTATTCACATTAATTGCAATAAAAGTGTGATATTTTACGTACAAACAGCAATAATAGTGTGATTTATCTTGAGGAGGTTCGAATCCTTTGTAGGAGGGCTGAACTCACTCCAACTGCTTTTGATGAGGTGACAGAAATACAGTATTCATTGGCATTATTTTTAATTTCACTGATGGAAAATTTCATTTTGGATACAATTCTACATTGATTTATAATAAGGCCAATAGTATAATGCAGGCATAAAATCCATATACTTGATAGAAACAGATATGTGAGTATATAGTAAAGAGGGTTCTCACAGATAAACTAACACTATAACCGACTGAAAAGTCGGTTTTTTGTCGTAGAAAAGAAGAGCGGACTGACGAATTACAAGCGATTTAGGCCAATAATGAATGATTCAATTCAAACAATGATAAAGTTACGACACATGAGGACCGGAGAGAAAATACAATTCGTATTAATTATGTAGTGACTGGCATAGTTTCATGAAGAAT
>JBASOB010000199.1:0-10143 GCA_049657865.1 Mobilitalea sp. | reverse complement strand
CTCTCTGTAATAAGTTGCGCAATGCTATCGGTTATCGCACTCCAACCTTGCGTATTACTTCCCACTTCCGTCGGTACCGAGTTATCCGGTTCTTGATTTTGCTGTGACGGAGTGACGGGGGTGCTAGGGGTATACGGCTGCACTCCCAGGGTAAAATGAATCGTGTAAATCTTTGTCGCTATTGCATTTTCTGCTGTAACTTCAATAATCGCATCACCAGGTAGGCTTGCTACTTGTAGGATCTGGAGGGAGGCATGTGAATCACTTGATATTGCTCCTACCATTACCGCTGCATTGCCGGGACTCGTACCATAGGGCAGTTCTACATTATAGGTATCCGTATTAGTCACAAATCCACTTATTGTACTGCCGGCCACTGTCAGGTCGCTTAAAGTAGCCTCGCTGCTTGGAACGTATCCATTCACAATATGCACGATCAAGCTGGCCGTAGCACCGGTATTAAATGTAATATCAAATTTAGCCGTATCTCCTACGGATAAATTCTGAGCAGCAATAAAGCTACTATTGATTGTCAGGGCGCTTCCTGTCACGGTATAGACGCTAGGTGAAGTAAGATGGTCCGAACCGTATACCACATCGATAACCGATAAAGCATTGTTCCAGGTAATCACCGCGCTTACATCGGAAGGACTGTTTAAGTCATAGTTTTTTTCGTCCGGACTGATGCTTGGCGGTGTCGCATCGGTTACGTTTACTGTAAGGGTTGCCGCCGCCTCACTGTTTTTACCTATTACGTCCTGTGCGGCACCTGCTGCGATATCGGCTGTAACCGTACCCTGTCCACTTGGTGTTATGGTCGCAGTATAGATTGCCCCGCTTCCGCTGAAGTTACCAAGCGTACCGCCGCTAACTACTATGTTTCCTTCTGTAAATCCTGTTACATTCGCGCTGAACGTAATTGTTACCGGGATTAGGGAAGTAGTCGTAAAGCTGGAAGCTGTTGAGGTTATAAGTACCGTCAGAGCATTACCATTATAAGATACCAATAGCTGATTAGCTGACGTGTTATTGTTTCCTGCTGCATCCTGAGCAACCCCATCTGCGATATCAACCGTTACAATACCGTTTCCTAGCGGATCAATCTCTGCGCTGTATGTTGTTCCACTGCCGCTGAGACTGATGAGTGTTCCGCCTACAACGGTAATGTCTCCCAACGTAAAACCTGTTACGCTTTCACTAAAGGTAATCGTCACAGGGATTGGAGAGGAATTTGTCGGGCTTCCGACGATTGAAGTGATGGATGCTGTCGGTGTTATCGAATCATAGGTTCTGGAAAACTGTGCTGCTGCAGTATTGGCGTTACCCACAGTATCCTGAGCGACTCCAGCTGATATATCGGCGATAACCAGGCCCTCTCCGCTTGGTGTGATTTCAGCGGAATATGTGGTACCACTGCCAGTGAAGTTAGCGATTGTCCCTCCTGTTACTGATATATCTCCCATTGTGAAGCCCGTCACATTCTCACTGAACGTAATGGTTACTGGAATAGTAGATATTCTAGTCGGATTTGCGGTGGTTGAGGTGATGGATACCGAGGGAGGTGCAATATAAGTAAACTGATTATTGACGCTCGTCGTACTGGTACCACCTGGTGCCGTCACTATGATATCTACCGTTCCAGCGGTACCAGCTGGAGCCGTAGCTGTGATCTGGGTATCCGAATTAACTACGAAGCTAGCGCTTATCGTATTAAATTTCACTGCAGTTGTTCCATTCAGTCCGGTACCGGTAATGACGACACTAGCACCCGCTAATGGGCCATTAACAGGGGTAATACCTGTAACCTTCGGAACAGCAAGATACAGAAAGCTGTCCGCTGCATTTGTCATACTAGTACCGCCTTTTGTAACAACGGTAATATCAACTGTACCAGCACCCGCAGGTGACATGGCTGTGATACTTGTGGAGGAATCTACGATAAAGGAATCTGCAGCGGTACCTCCAAAATAAACCGCACTTGCTCCCGTAAAATCTGTTCCTGTTATCGTAACCGATGTTCCCCCGGCTGCCAGACCGCTGTTGGGAGCAATGCCCAAAACTGTTGGTGCCGGTTCATCCGTTGCTGTTATGGAAAGCGTATTGGAGGTAAGCTCCGCTCCACTCGCCAGTTGCGTTGCACCTATCGTGAGGGTTATATTCTTATTATCATCAAAATCAGTATTATCATAGACAAGTTCTACCGTACAGATCTTGTCACTCGTTCGTGTCACGCTTGAAATTGACGTACCGGCCGGCATGCCGCTAAGCGTGAATGCAAGTTTGTCCAGTACTGCATTGAACGTAGTGTAATTGAGCGTAACAGTAAGATTACTGCCGTTTAAATTCTGTTCTGTTAAACCTGCGGATGTGCTGATTACGGAACTTACAACAGGCGTAAAGGCTTTCAATGTAGGATAGCTCCCCACGATAAATTCCCAGATATTTGTAAAATCCCATCCTGGAGTAGTGTGAAAATTATCATAGGACGTACCATTTGTACTTACTGTAAAGTAATTTGCGCTCGCTTCTCCGTCGCCCACGGTCACGCCGTCTATCATTAACCCGGTCTGTGCCAGGAAATCACAATTGGTTAATGTCGGGCTCTTGCTTCCTACTATATATTGTGCAGCAATACCTCCAATCATTTCCTCACCACTACTGCCAGTAGTACTTATGCTACCAGTGTTGAAACAGTTAGAAATCATGCTATAGCTTGCACAGCCAAGGATACCCGCGGCATAAATATTCGTTCCGCCTGATATGTTTCCGGTATTATAACACTTGGAGATTGTTACTCCGCTTTCATCGCCATCCGCCCCGGCAATTCCTCCTGCATTGGGGTAATCCGTCGAAAGAATTCCATTAGCGCTTATATTTCCAGTGTTATAACAGTTTTCAATTAGTCCATAATTTGATCCTGCGATACCTCCTATGGATGCAGAGGAATAGGTAACTGTTATATCAGCACTATTAAAGCATTCGAAAATTGTTCCTGAATTGATGGCGGCAATACCCCCACTATAACTAGCCGCACTGACAGTTCCGCTGACCCCCAGATATTTCACGGTACCACCATAGTCAACAATACCAAACAATCCGGAATATGTAGTAGTACCACTGCCTGTCAAACTGCCAGCGACATAACCACTTATGACATGTCCGTTTCCGTCAAATTCACCTGTAAAAGGATGATTTTCATTCCCTATCGGAGTCCAATTATGGAATGCCGAAGAGCTCAGATCAAGATCATAATCCAAGCTGTAATATGCATCTGGAGCATACCGTATAAAATTCAGATCTTCGTCAGAATCGACGACATAGGGATCTGATGAAGTGCCACTTCCCGTCGGGGTAAAAGAGATTTTTATCAAATTTCCATGTACGGTACCAACCTGATTAGTTGCATATGGTCTTACATAGTATATTCCCTCAGGAAGTCCAGTCAGATTTACATTAAAGTTACCTACTCCACCGGATACAGCTGCAATCTGAGTATATGCCGTATTCCCGTACGCGCAGTATTCTGCGCCTCTGACAGTGATTGTGTCTCCACCGTCCGAGCTTAAATTACCAGATACAAGGATCGAGGAAGGATTTGATGCATCTATACTCGAGGATGAAATCGTCCCTACCATTCTGAGATATGGGTAAGTTGTTCCTTCTGTATCATTTTTCCAAACCGATGTAAAATCCCAACCGGAATAGTTAGATGCGCTTTTAAATTCCGTCTCTGTTTTTGCTATTGTTCCGGTGTCGTCTGCAACCGATCCAAAGGAAGCGTATCCGTGTGCAGCAATTCCGCTGAGATAATAGTTGTTGTCACTTGTGGAAGAGTTTGTAGAACCATTTGAATAGTAACCTGCAATTCCACCCGTATTCGTGGCTGTTGATATCAAAGAGCCATTTACATAACAGTGCTTAATCGTACCGTTAATCCATCCGGCAATCCCTCCGATATTATTTTGTGGTGATACTGCAGAATTATTTAAGGTACCGCTGTATACGCAATCATTGATATTTGCTGATTGACTTCCTACAATCCCACCCATGGAGGCCACATAATTATTGGTTGAGATGGTTGCATTACTGGAGCATTTGCTGACTGCTGTTGCGGACCATCCTACGAAACCGCCGATAGACATGGACCCATCAACATTCGCGGTTACCGAGCTGACACCGGTAATATGACAGTTTGATATGGAAGAATAATTAAATCCAACCATCGCGCCAATATTTTTCGAATTAATATTGTTTGCAGTGTTTTCCACTGTAATACTTGAAATTGTAAGATTTTTAATTGTGGAGCCACTATTTGTGTTTCCGAAAAATCCAACACTATCGACTGCGCTTGAACAGCTCACATTACTTATCGCATGACCGTTTCCATCATAATTACCACCAAAACCAGGTGTTGAACTGATTCCGATTGGTGTCCAGCTTTGACCTGTTAAATTGATGTCCGCTGTCTGCATAAAGTACTTTCCTGAAAATGCATTATTCTGGTTATTAACTTGATCGGCAATCCATAGAAGGTCATCAAGTTCGTCTATAATATACGGACATACTTCCGAACCGTCAGCTCCATTTGCAGTAGGTGATGTAATGGAAGCTGCTTTTACCGGATGTACCGTCTCTGGGAAAAGTCCCAGAACCATTGCCAAAATCAAAAGAATTGCGATACCATGTCTATTACGTTTTTTATACATCTTAATCCACCTCATTCTTTCTTTCGTTCATATCTACATTTTCTAGTAATAAAAAATCCACTATATAATAAATATATAATGGATTTTTTATTTTGTATATTACCCGCCGGGTAATCTTTTGTATCAAATTTTAGGTTTTCTTTAAAATATGGCTTCGATGATCGCATAAGATAAATGCACAATAACAAATGTTTCAGTAGTCCTATATTTTCTTATACCAAACATTCATACTTTCAATCTGCCCTGCAATATCTGTATTATTGATAAGCGTTCCTGCAATATGATATCCATTTTTATGAAATGTCATATTCATTCCGGCTGATTTTGCTCTTGCTATCGTATATGCTGTCTTAATCCCTAGCTCAATAAGCTTTTTCTCCATATCAACAAGCAAATATTGTGCAAATCCATTGCCTCTGTATTCATTCAGCACAGCAAAATCGGTCATTTCTGCATTGGAGTACGCTTTATATTGTTCAATGGAAGATAACGCTACAAGTTTTTCCTCCTGCCATATTCCATAATATATCACATTTTCTTCCATGGTTTTTCGAATATATGCTTGATCATAGATAGGAAAAGGATAACTCCTAAAAACCTTATGATATACCTCTGTCATTGCCGGTATGTCATTTTTTGTTGCTTGTCTGCAGCTAAAACCTTTCTTGAGCTGTGAATCGCTAGCAGTTCGAGCTTTACTGCTTACCACGTCTAGAATGCTCTTACCTTCCTCTTTGTAAGGATCTATTTTCCTGTTTTGTGAAAAATATTTACAGATAAAGCATCCATCTTTTCTATCATTATAAAAGGTAGGAATGACTGCTTCTATTTCATAACCGTTCAATTCAAATATTTTCTTATCACAGAGTGAGATTTTTGCAACTATCTTAGAATATTTATTTTTAATTGCAAGCTCATCAAGTCTTTCCATCATTACAGGCAGATCTGCAACATCAAGAGACATCACATATATTCTATTGCTGTCTTTTCCATGATGAATCGTAGTGTTCCCAATTATTTCTACTATATCAGGCATAATTTCCTCCTTCTGCGCTATATTTTCACTACTTTTCTTTTATTTCTCAATACTATCTCTTGGAGTTAATGTTATGATTTCATTATAATCTGCAAGAAGTTTTGCTACTCCAACCGTTTTATTTTCTGTTGCTTCATTGAGTTTCAGCTGAAGATTACAGCTATCACATTTCAAATCACATGTTGCGTGCTGATAATCACTTGGCTCATGATAGGTAGTGATTACGCCCTCATAGTTTCTAAGAATTACTTTATTCGTAGACCATGATAATAGATAATTTGGCATAATTGGAATTTTTCCGCCGCCACCAGGTGCATCAATCACATAGGTTGGAATAGCAAATCCGCTTGTATGTCCTCTCAGACTTTCCATTATTTCAATCCCTTTTCCAACCGGTGTTCTAAAATGTTCAAGTCCCTCTGACATATCACACTGATAGATATAATATGGTCTAACTCTATTCTGCACAAGTTTATGAACTAGGCGTTTCATTATTTTAGGACAATCATTTACATCGTTCAGCAGTACCGTTTGGTTTCCAAGCGGTATTCCAGCAAATGCAAGCTTGTTCAATGCTTGTTTTGCTGATTCCGTAATTTCTTTCGGATGGTTAAACTGTGTATTGATCCATATGGTTCCATGACGTTTCAGCATTTCTACCAGGTTGTCCGTAATACGAGACGGCATTACGACCGGCGTTCTGGTTCCTATTCTTACCACTTCTATATGTTCAATCTTATCCAGCTTACTCAAAATCCAATCCAGCAGTTCATCTGAAAGCATAAAGGGATCTCCTCCTGATAGAAGTACATCTCTTACCTCCTGATGATTCTTAATATAATTTATGCCTTGCTCTAACTGCTCCTTTGATGGAATATAATCACAATCTCCAACTTTTCTCTTTCTTGTACAATGTCTGCAATACATTGCACAAATATTACTTATATGGAACAAAACCCGATCCGGATATCTATGCGTTAATCCTGGAACAGGGCTGTCTTTATCCTCCGCCAATGGGTCCTCCATATCATAGGGTGCGATATTAAGTTCTCTGATATCCGGAAATGCCTGTTTATAAATAGGATCATTTTGATAATCCTCCGGATCGATTAAAGATAAATAATAGGGCGTGATTGACATCGGAAATTTTTCTATCGTTTGATTAATTTTATCTTTTTCCTCTTTGGGAAATGTAATTCCCAGAATTTTTTCTACTGTCTCAATATCCTTTATTGCATGGCTTGCCTGCCATTTCCAATCATTCCATAAACTCATTGCTTTTTCCGTAAACTCATCATCTTCCATTTTGCTTCTTGTAATTTTAATCATTGATTCCATATTCTTGTTACCTCCAATATTTTATGTGATTATGTGCTTTTTATGTGTTTTACAAAACAAAAACATTCTAGCTCTAAATAAATAGAGTTAGAATGTCTAAGATTTCCTGTTATAGTGTTCACTTTATACCTTGTTATTCTTTAATATAGTATAATTCATAACTTTTTAATTCCTAAACAAAACTCGAGTCTAATTCCAAATTCCCAATTACCGATTCCCATCAATAATTGAAATTTATCTATGACAATCTCATTAATTCCTACCTCAAATATATGACGTAAAGAACAACGAACAAGCTATCCAATCTTGCTAGTAACTTCAAATACAATTGTTTTTGTAATACCACTTGTTTCTTAGTATAACACAGAATGACGTAAAAAACAAATTCCGCCCTTTCCTTGTTCGAATACATTGGCTACATCCTAATGACTAATCAAGTCCAAGATTATATCCGCGCACTCGACTAGCAAGTAAAGTCCAAGAAAGCATCCTCATCCTCACACCCATACCTATTCATTTGAAAGAATGTTGACCGCTCTTTTATATATGTTAATGCCAATTCTACTTTCAATCAATCCACATAACACGCCTATTGATAGTTGAAGTTCACAACTCGTTTTAATTATAGATGTTGAAATTTCTCCAATACCAATACTTATCAATTGTGTATTAAGAAACAACATAAAAACAACCGAACATATTCCAATATATATCAACCTAATCCAGGGACTCATCATATCTTCCTCAAGTAAACTTAATTGCTCAAATGTGATATTAAATTTTCTTGCCCCAAAAGAAATCCATGTTCCTGTGAGTGCACCAATAAAAGCAAGGCAATATCCTGCAAAAGGATATGTAACTTTCCAATGATGAAACACTATATATAAAATTAATATAACAATAATAAGAATAAATGCTTTTATACCTAACCGCTTCATATAATCATTCTTTATACGTTTTCCCTCAATTAAAATCATTTCATCTTTGAGTTTTACTAATGATTTAAATGCAAGATTAGGTTGTGCTGTTTCCCCTACTAGCCCGGCTTGTGCCAATGATAAAAGTTTATTAAAATATTTTTCTTTAACTTCTTCTTTAGTATTATGTAATGACTTAATCACATTATTAGTACTCTCTATTTCAACATAAAGCATTTCTTGATCTGGCGGAATATTCGTTTTGGCATATTCCGGATGCAGCTCACACTTTATATCAAATTTTTCGTTTTTATTTGACACCACAACAAAATACCCTTGCATATTTCACCTATCTCCTTAGCGGCTGTCCACATGAGGGACAATTACTACTTGATGTTGCTAGAGAAAACCCAATTCTATCCAAAATATTACCAAGGGATTTCAATTCATTTAGCATTGCTTCTTCTTCTCTAGTCCTATTTGTTTTTGTAGTCAATTCATCTCTTAATTTTTTTAGCATAGGGTAATTCATAATTGTTCTCCTTTACCATTTTCTTCCACAAGTTGGACACTTTTCGCTAGATACTGATAAACTCTCAAATAAAGCCTTCACTTCTATTTTATCTAATTGAATAAGTTCTTCTAACATTTTTTCTTTATCTAATTCCTTGTGTACACCCTCTAAATATTCTTTTAGCTTTTGCAATTCTGGAGTAAGCATATTTTACCTTCTTTCAAACATTATTTATGTATTTAATATTATAAATGCATTTTTTACCAATAACTTATATTTCATATTTATATTTCAATTTCAACAGCATTCCTAATCTGCGCTTCAATCATTGTTTCAATAGGTGTGTAAAAATCAATTTCTTCATTTGGAGTAGACAATGTTACAATTAAAGCATATCTCATTTTTTCATCATACTTCCCAAGATTATGTCTTTCTCTCCACCACCCAATTACAGGATAAACTGCAATATAATCACTCTCTGCTAAATCAATTGCAGAGCCCGTCCATGTATCTGAATGAATGGATCCTACATCTCTATTATCTTTGCCAAGAAACCATCTATCTGAACCGGTAGAACCTTCGCCCTTATCTTTTTTATCTTCACCTCTTGCGGCCGCATTAACTCTTTTCAAGAAATCTTCTTTAGTTTGATTCTTGTTAATCACTTCAAAACGAAGTGTACTAGATGAATATCGGTATTTATTGTTCCAACCTTTTTGTTCTGGTGCAGGCTCAATGTAATAGGAGAGTGTTACTTTCATACGGACTTCCGTATTTTCTAACGATACCAATAAATCTTTAGGCCAAGGAATCTTGTGTAAATGCATATCGTTTGTTTTATATGAACTTCCATCTTTACAATATGGTTGGATCTCCGCTTGAACAAGCATATTGACAGAATTGTTCATACTGTCTGCTGCGCGATCAAAGCTTGCAATTCCATACCCACATGTTCTCAATAAATTTCTTCGCCCCGTTGTTTTCTTATCATCTAAACAAAATTGTTGCTTCATTTTATCTGTCCATTCTGCTGAATGAACCATAAGTCCTCGAATAGTTTCTTCCCAAAGTGATGTATTAACTATCATCAATCTAGCTGCTATATTAGCTGCTTGTGCTGTTGCTGCACTTGTTGCATTAATCGTTGAAAATGGGCGAATTATTGGGTTGCGATGAGTTGTAAGTAAAGAAACATCATCACAAATATCTACATTCGTTCCATCAGTAATAGCATTTCCACCTTCTAAAAGTATTTCTGGTTTTATAGGCCACTTAGAATCCCATGTCATAGAAGTTGAGCTAAACGGACTAAGTTCATTAACATCAGCTATTGGATTCCAGCCAATATAAGCCCCATCGTTTATTTCAATTTTTTCTGTATAAGCCCCAATAGTCATAGCATTCCAAGACTGCCCTGGATCCTCAATTGGATGATTTATATTAGCATCCGTATAAGAAACCTGCTCTAATTCATTTGTCTGCACATTACCAGCTGAAACCATAAATAATTTCTTGATTCCATCTTCTGCGCCAGATATAATTTTATCTAGTTCCGCCGACCACGAAGATGGTGTTCCATCTTTAGTAACATATTTATCTGCTGTTACAGCCATGCAAAACACTCTTTTTACT
>JBASOB010000198.1:0-23617 GCA_049657865.1 Mobilitalea sp. | reverse complement strand
GTGTATGTTACAGTGTTCAGCAATATTGTCTCTAATGTACTTCAGTTTATTTTCTCGAACTTGTTAAATGATATCGATTATAGCTTGAATATTTCTCTCACCCCCTTGATCATTGCATTTTTGGCCATGATTCTATCGGGATATTTTAAGGAATCAATGGAATTATACGATGATAACAATATGATAATATAGGAGTAGTGTGAAGATAAAGCATCTTCACGCGGAAGAACTACGAAACTCGCACAGTGGTGCTCGTTCCTTGTTCTTCCAGGTTTTTGAAATGATGCAAAGCATCATCATGTAAGTTAGTGTGAGAGAAAGGCATGGTTGTGTATATGGCAATTAAGGTACATTTGGAAGAAATACTGAAGGATAAGAATATGACATCAAAGGAATTATGCAAGTTGGTTGATATTACGGAAGCCAATTTATCCGTTCTTAGAAGCGGGAAGGCAAAGGGTGTCCGTTTTTCCACGATCAACAAAATATGCTGTTATCTGCAATGTGACGTTGGCGATATACTATCCTGTGATGGAATTTTGGAGGTGGATGAGGATGAAGAATAAAAGAAGATTCATTATATTATTAGCGGCTATGGTAATTCTGCTTTGCACAATGGCCTTAACCGGCTGCCAATTGGCAATACCAAGCACTAATGGGAATGTGACTTCGGATAAGCTCTGCGGTGTGTTTGTTACGATCGGTTATGATAATACAGCATTGGATAACGAAGCATTTAATAATATGAATGTTACGGTCGACGATAATGGTGAATTAAGTTTTGACGAAGCGGTAGATGCCTCCTTAAGTGGAAATAGAATTGAAGGCAAATTATCAGAAGATAAAACTACCGTGATTTTCGAAGGTATCAGCGGGTATTATATGGGAAACCTTCATGAAAAGGATAAAAACGGTGAAGATAATAATGCATTAATGTGTGATCCTGGACTTGGTGATGTTAAATATGCAATTAATGTCACGGATAATACAGAGGAGCAAAATGGTGAAGCTACCTTAGATGTCAGCAAGAAATTTCATGAACCCGTTTATCTTAATCCTGTTTATCTAACCAGCGAGGGAAGCTACTATACAATTATGGGCAATTCTCAAGGTTCTTCATTTTCCGGAGATATAGGCACCATATATTCTCAAACGATAGATAGTGCAATTACGATAAAGAATGATGACTCTTCAAAGACGGAGAGCAGCAGCTATAAAATTAATGTTGCTATTGTAGAAGCAGCGAAGACGATGGTGATGAAAGAGATGAATCAAAATGACGAATTAGTCAAAGCTACAGAATACTTTGCTACTTCACCGGAAGAATTTACTGTTGATAGTGAAACGTCTTATGTGATCGTCGAGGAAGTAGTGGATAATTCGCTGACGGTTAAATATGCAAGAACCTGCTATATTCCGTTACCGAAAGACACTACTGAAACCTCAAATCAGCACCACTGTAACTTTCCTGCAGAAAATGGGATAATTGCTCCAAAGCTTGTAAAATTCATATGTGAATAATGGGTATATCATTTGCGTTGAAACTACAGATAAGATTTCGAATACTGTTCTGAGTTTTTTGATTTCGGCAGCAGTCTTGATTTTAAGGAATGGAGTTATATCATATATTTTTATTAATATAGAGGTTGTACCTTTTCCTTTGCAGATTAACTAGAAATCTTAATATGTTCCTAATCTATTCTTTTTTCTAATATGGTATTATATAGTTTGAAATTAATAACTAGGAATTCATATGGAGGAATGTGATATGTTTTTTGTGATTTTCGATTTAGGAATGGCGATTTGTTTTTTTGCTTTTGGACTGTGGTTTTACAAATCAAAAGGAAAAGCAAGTAACTATCTAACGGGCTATAATCAAAAAAGCGAGGACGAACGAAAGAAAATTAATGAAGACGAGATGTGTAAAATATACGGGAAAAGAATCATGTATTGGACAATTCCCTTTATAGCTGGAGCGATGATAGATGTTTTTAAGCCTGGAATTGGGTGTACCTTAGCCTGGATCGTATGGATTGTTTTATTGATTTGGCACATCATGGACCGTGCGAAAAGAGAAAATACAAAATCCCAAAACTAAATGTTGATTAAGCTATAATTTTGTGCATAAAACAGGTATACCAAAATCCGAAATGGATAATATCCTTCTTTTCTATTCGGATTCTCTCATTATTCAAATAGTTCAATATCTGGCAGTCAGATCTCTAAAAAAGTCTCTAAACCTTTTTAAGTAATGGTTTAGAGACTTTTTATGATTAAGGTAAATAAACAGCAAGTGTATTTATATTTATTAATCATATTCAATGTGGTATCATAAATTTGAAAACATTTGGATTCGGGATTAGCAAAGAGAGTAGTAGACTTGTTAGAATCATTTAATGAAATATAATAAATTGATGGAAAATAATAAATCAATGAAAAAATAATAAATCAATGGAAGAATGGTACTTATTCGACGGGGGATACAAAATGAGAAAAGCAAGAGATTCATCCATACGGAAAAAATTATTTGTTAGTATATTAGCATTTTCTGTATTGCTGGTAGTTCTTGTTACAACAGTTGTGGGATTTATTACCTATTCAACAATGAGGGAGCAATTGATTTATAACCGTCGAATGAGCATACGATGGCTTCAAGATCGATTGAATTCGGAAGTTGATAGTTATTCTGATCAATTTTATGTGTTTGAAGTGAATAAAAAAATAAAGAACGAGATTAGCAGCTGGTGTAATGACGATCAAGAGATTGATTATGCAGTAAAAATTGATCTGATTACAGCACTGAATGAAACCATCAGTATGGATAAAAATCTGAATTCCATGGAGATATATAACTTCGCGAAAGGACAGGTTCTAGTTGCTAAGCGCTCCGGGGCGAGTATGGAGGAGATTGGAGACAAATTAAATAAATGGAATCAAAGGGATGCCAAACTTCAGACCAATATTGTGTTCCATAGAAATGAGAAAGAAATTGTTGTTTCTCATGAAATTTTTAGGTTCAGTAATAAAAAGCCAATGGTACTTATCACAATGAAACTCCGACCTTATGATTTTGAAGAGATTTTGCAGGATATCAAGACCACAAAAGATGAATCTATCCTGATCTTTAATGATCAGAATGAATTAATTGAGGAGGAGTATGGAACCGGTGCTGAGTTTGAGCAGATTAATCTGATTAAAATTATTGATCAGTTAAGCAAATCAGATGTTCAGGAGGTTTATGAGGGTGGAAACTTCTGGTTCTACAGAGAAGTAAGCGGTGGAAAAATGAAAATCCTCATGACAGTCCCCAACAGTTCGATTATGGAGGCATTAAATAACACACTGCTTGCAGGTATTGCCATTGGTTTAATTGCGGTATTGATATCAACCATTGGCTCCATGGTATTCTCAAGAGCGTTCAGCAAGCCGATTATTGAGCTTTCAGCAATGATGCGCACGATAACGATTGATGATTTTTCAGACATCATAGTCAAAGAAAGAGAAGATGAAATTGGTATTCTGCATGACAGTTTTGGTATCATGATAGAGCGTAATAAAAAGCTGATTGCTCAGGAATATCAAAGTAAGATTGAAAAACGCGAGGCTCAAATCAGAGCGCTGCAGGCACAGATTAATCCGCATTTCATGTATAATACACTCCAGGTAATTGGAGGAATGGCGTTGAAAAAGGATGTGCCGGAGGTATATAAAATCACGACAGCATTAGGTGATATTATGCGTTACTCTTTGAATTTTTCAAATGAAATGGTGTGCGTGAAGGAAGAAATTCAATATTTCAAAGCTTATTTGACGATACAGAATGAACGTTTCGGAAACAAGATAAAACTTGAAATTAAAATTGCGGAGGAATTAGAAGAGTATTTGATACCTAAATTGATACTGCAGCCTTTACTCGAGAATAGCCTGGAACATGGTCTTTCTAATAAGTCAGGTGAATGGTGGATTCAACTAGAAGGAGATCTGGTGGGGGAAAGCGACTTGCTTCTGACGATGAGTGATAATGGAATCGGAATCGAACCGGAACGGTTGGAACAGATAAGGGAAAGCTTAATAAGCGAAGAAAAATCAATGAAGTCAAGTTCTCATATCGGCTTATGTAATGTGAATTCTCGGATTAGGCTAAAGTACTCGGACGATAAATATGGTATTTCAATAGATAGTGTCTACGGAGAAGGAACCACGGTTCGAGTATTAACAAAAGCGATTATGAAAGATGCATAAAGCGATTTCGTATAACTATTCATAACTCCTGAGAATCACGTAGTGGATTCGAGTTTCCAGCCCTTTAACAGTGAAGATACTGAACAGTTATGATTTCTTAATTAAGAAAATTAGTAAGAATTATTTACATCCAAGAAGGAGTCAGCAGGAGGATTACTTCATCGCTATTTATGATGGAGTAGAACACAATAATGGAGGTACCTATGACAAATTATAAAGTAGTGATTATAGATGATGAACCATGGACCAGAGAAGTGATTAAGACGTTAGCTGATTGGGAGGCCCTGGGACTGGAAGTGGCAGGTGAGGCTTCGGATGGTGAGTATGGCTTGGAACTCATTCGCCAGACAGCTCCGGACATTATTCTCACGGATGTAAAAATGCCTCACTTAAATGGAATCGATCTGATTGAGATTTTACGAAAAGAGGGTAATATTTCACCTGTGATATTTATCAGCGGGTACGACGATTATTCTTATATCAGAAGCGCTTTGAAGCTGGAGGCGATTGACTATCTTCTCAAACCGATTAAGCCGGAAGAACTAAATAAGCAGTTAGGTAATTGCGTTAAGATTCTGGCAGATAGAAAAGAAATCAGAAATGATAATAAAATCCTAGAGACCGGATTTTTAGATGCTTTGTGGGCCAGTAAATTCTATCTGCTACGAGATAATTTATGCGATTCGCTGAATTCTATGGATACTGCTATTATAAAGCAAAAATGCAATGAAATCCTTCAGCTGATTGTTAAAAATGAAGGCGAAAATCCAGAAAAGGGGATTATGGTCTGCATTTATTACACTTTAATGAATACACTGGAGCATTTTATGCTCAGCCGGGAGTTCATACCAAAGGAAATACTGAGTACGAATGAAACATCATTTGTGTTCAGCAGAGACTGTTCCCTTAAGGAAATGATTGAATTCGTAGAGAAGCTGTACTGCATCGCCTCGATACAGATGCAGGAATATAATCGGAACCGGAACCGCTTGGACATCGGAAAAATCAGAAAATATGTGGAAGACCATTATACAGAGGGAATCACCTTAGAGCTTACGGCTGCAATTTTCTTTGTAAGTAAGGAGTATCTGAGTAAGGCATTTAAGGCATCAGTGGGGAAAGGATTCACGGAATATCTGACCTCTCTTCGGATGGAAAGAGCCAGGGAGCTGATACTCGATTATAAAGTACCCTTAAAGGAAATCGGTGAATTAGTAGGCTATCTAGACCAGGCTCATTTTTATAAAACCTTTAAACGATTTTATGGAAGGACACCGGGAGAAACCAGAGGTTCAATAATTGACAATAAATAATACCTGATAATGAAAATGTAATTTTACTTCATCAGATGTATGATTTAGTTACCGTAACAGAGAGGGTTGTAGCGGTTAGGCCAAAAGATAACGCCTATTAAAATTACATTATGTAGGAGGGTACAAAATGAAAATGATCAAGAAAATGATTTCCGTCGTGGTGACGCTGTGTTTGGTATTGTCGTTGACTGCATGCCAAGGTAAGAGTGATACAGCCGCTTCCGGTGCCAATGATTCGACCGGCGCACAAGAGATTACGCAAGCAGCAAGCAAGGATGTAGTAGAGCCGACTTCCGAACCAAGAGAGGTTGAACTAAACATTATGATGAGCTTTCCTCAGTATATGGATCAGTGGGAAACCTACTGTAAACAATTTGAGGATAAAATGCTGAACGAAGAGAATATTAAAGTAAAAGTGAACTTAGAGATGCCGAGTTCGGATCAGTATGATAGCGTTTTACAGGCAAGATTAACAGGAGACGATGCTCCGGATCTGTATACGATCCACAGCAATAATATTAAGATATATAATGAGGCAGGATACTTAACCGATCTTTCTAATGAGGCACTTGCTAGTAAAGTATTTGATAATGTGAAGCAAACAGTATCCATTGACGGCAAAATGCTTGCGGTTCCAATTGAAAGTACTGCGTGGGGCGTATTATATAACAAAGATATATTTACAGAGTGCGGGCTGCAGACTCCGAACACTCTGGAGGAACTGAAAAATGTATGCAAGGTGTTAAAAGAGAAAGGCTATACCCCTTTCATGTTAGCATATCAGGAACAATGGGTACCGCAGTTGATGACAGCACTTACCATTGGCGGAAAAGTATCCGGGGATCTGCCAGACTGGCTAGACCGTATGTATGCGGATAATGCTTCTTACTCTGAAATAAGTGACATCTTTGATGCGATCGATGTCATTATGCAAAATGGTACCGAACGAGCAATGGAAGAAGGCAGTGAATCAGGAAGTGCTGATTTCGCAAATGGCAAAGCAGCGATGTATGTTCAAGGAACTTGGGCATCGAATACGATTATGACGACAAATCCAGAGTTTAATATGGGCGTTTTTGCTCTTCCGGTTAATAATAATGAAGCATGCACGATGGTGAATTTATCAACATCTACCACACTTGGAGTTTACCCAGATAGCAAGAATCTTGATATAGCACTGAAATTCGCAAATTATGTACTTGATGATAAGGATTCTTCTGCACTGTTCCAGGCATGTTTCTTTAATCCGATTGCTACTGTTCATGATTATGAGACTTCCTCCTGGGTTAAAGAAGCATATCAGTATGTGGAAGATGGACGTTCTTATCAGGATTTAGTATTACCACAAGCGGTAACCGATGAACAAGGGAAGGCATTGCAGGAGTACTATGTTGGAGCTACTACGAAAGAAGATATTATCAAAGTGCTGGATGATACTTTTAAGGAAGCGAATAAATTAAGCAAATAAAACCTGGCAAAATGGAAAATATGATTTGTAAGCAATCCATGAGGTAAAGGAAATATTATTTACTAGACAGGAAGAAAAGGGCGGGCATGTGCCCGCCCTTTTTATACGATGAATTAAGGAGATAAGAAGATGACAAAGAAAAAAAGAGAGAACTTAAGCCTTCTGCTGTTTAGTGCTCCTGCTTTAATTGTTTATTTTATATTTAAATTATATCCCACCTTTTCGGGATTCTATTACGCGATGACTTCCTGGAATGGACTATCTAAAAACAAGCCCTTTATAGGAATGGATAATTTCGTTGAAATTTTTCAAGATACAAATTTTTGGAAATCCATGTTTTTCACTTCAAAATATGTCGTTGTAATGTTAGTAATTGCGAATGTATTGGCACTTAGTCTGGCGGTTGCGATTGAAAGCAGACATAAGGCGAAAGGGTTGTTTCGTACCCTGTTCTGTATGCCGAATATGATTAGTATGATTATCGGAGGATATATGTGGAACTTTATTTTCACAAAAGTTCTCTATTATATGTCAGATAATTGGGGAATGACCTTTTTCGATAAATCCTGGATCGGAGATCCCAAATATGCTTTTATTGCTATTGTTATTGTATCTTCCTGGGGAGTTGCCGGTTACCTGATGATTATCTATATGGCAGCATTGCAGGGGGTACCGGGAGAGCTTCTTGAATCAGCAGGTCTGGATGGCGCAAGTTCCTGGCAGAAGTTCTGGAAAATCACCTTTCCTATGATTCGTCCCTCCCTTACGATCTGTATTTTCTGGACTCTTAATTCCATGTTCCAGGTATTTGATGTCATCTATTCGCTTACCGGAGGAGGCCCTGGAAGAGCAACACAATCTGTTGCAATTAACATTTATGAAGAGGCATTTACCGGAAATACCAGATACGGGTATGCAACCGCAAAATCCATGGTTTTATTTCTGGTAGTACTTCTGATTACGGTAATTCAATTGGGAGTTATGAAGAGAAAGGAGCAGGACTTATAAAATGAAAAAAAATAGATTAATTAATAACATAATCGTATATACCGCTCTGATTCTTCTTCTGTTATTTTGGCTTTTCCCCATCCTTATGGCGCTGATGAATTCATTCAAATCAAATGGAGAACTGCTCACGAATGTAATGGCTCTTCCGAAGCAATTAAATATTGATAATTATATTCGCACGATTGATAAGATGCATTATGTTAAAAGCTTTTTCAATACAGCACTATTAACGTTCCTGAGTGTTGGAATGATGATTTTGTTTTCGTCTATGGCAGGATGGAGATTAAGCAGGACAAAAACAAGGCTATCTTCGATTATATTTGGCTTATTTGTATTTTCAATGCTGATCCCTTTTAGTTCCATTATGATTCCCTTATATAAAATAATCCTGACATTACATATCAAAAATTCCTTAATTGGATTATCCTTTGTATATGCGGGCTTCGGAGTTAGTATGGCAGTGTTTCTATATCATGGTTTTGTAAAAGGAATTCCTTATGAACTGGAGGAAGCAGCGGCAATCGATGGATGCAGTAAAATAATGATTTTTTGGAAAATCATACTTCCGATGTTAAAGCCAGTTACGGTTGCAATTGGTATCTCCAATGTATTGTGGGTATGGAATGATTTCCTCCTACCTCTCATCACGCTATCAAATAATAAAAAATATACGTTACTTCTTTCCACAAATATCTTATTTGGTCAGTACAGCAGTGACTGGTCCGCAATACTAAGTGGCTTGATATTGTCGGCCATTCCGGTAATAGTTTTTTATGCGTTTTTCCAAAAACAGATTTTAAAAGGAATTGGTGATGGGGCAGTCAAGGGATGATGACCAAATTTACAGTGCTTTAGTAGAAGGGAGATACCGATGGAATTTATTAGAGCAAAGGGAAAAGAAATATATGCAGGAAATGAAATCCTGCTACTTAGAGGATTTGGACTTGGGGGATGGTTTTTGCCGGAGGGTTATATGTGGAAATTAGGCGCTTCCGGCGACCGTCCCCGTAAAATGGAAGCAATGATAGAAAAGCTTTGTGGCAAGAATTATGCAGAAGCCTTTTGGCAAAGCTATCTGGATTATTATATTACAGAAAAAGACATTGAATTCATTGCAAAGGAAGGCTTCAACTCGGTCCGATTACCACTGAATGCAAGGCATTTATATGAGAGAGAAAATCAAAAGTTAATCTTAAACCAGGATATGTTCGCAAGAATCGATCAGCTGATTGAGTGGTGCAGGAAGTATCAAATCTATGTAATTCTAGATATGCACGGGGCACCCGGTGGGCAGACAGGTCAGAATATTGACGATTGTGAAGCAGATCAACCGTATTTATTTATGGATCAGAGGTATGAGGAGGAACTAATCTTTTTGTGGAGGGAATTGGCCAAACGTTATTGTAAGGATAAAACCGTAGCCGGTTATGATCTGCTGAATGAGCCATTGCCCAACTTCTTTCAACAGTACAATCATAAGGTATTGCCTCTTTACCAGAAATTGATTCGGGAAATCCGGGAAATCGACAGAAATCATATGATAATATTAGAGGGAGTGCATTGGGCCACCGACTTCTCTATCTTTGAATCATTTACGAAGGAGGAGGCAGCAGATAACATTATGCTTCAATTCCATAAATACTGGAATAATCCTGATGCAGAAAGCCTGCAAGACTTCATCCTGTGGTCAGACCAATTGAATATTCCGCTATTCATGGGAGAAGGAGGAGAGAATAATTATGACTGGTATACAACAGCCTTTCCGCTCTATGAGAGACTTAATATAAGCTGGTCATTTTGGAGTTATAAAAAAATGGAATGCGATAATTCACCGATTACTTTTACTATTCCCATGGGCTGGTCGGAACTGACGGGATGGATGGAGGGAAAGGGAGAGATGACGCAGGAAAGAGCGATCATTATACTTGACCGGTTTCTTCAGAGTATCCGAAATAGTAAGGTGAACGAAGGAGTTCTGCATGCCATAAAAAGAGAGGTGCCTGTTAAAATTCCCTGCGAAGCATATCAGGAATTCAGCATTGTCTCAAAGAGAATTCCGGGAGCAAAGCTGCGGATCACAGACCCCGTAAGCATTATCTTTGAGAATGGAAGAACGAATGAGGTGGATTATAGACGGTTAGGTGGTGAGAAGCAGCCGGATGAGGAAAATATAATGGTTCAGCTATTCTCAGGGGATCGCATCAGTTATCTGTTTCATGCAAAACAAGAAGAGGTCAAAGTGATCATAAGTGCCGAAGGGGAAGGTATGTTGATGGTATCGATTGGCACTGAGAATGTTCAGATTCCTATAAAAGGCAGAAGAAAGTATGTGGCAGTATTAATGATAATACCGCAGGAGAAGCAATGGATATGGCTGTCTTGTGTGGAAGGGAATCTTAAGGTAGATGATATGTTTCTTGAGTAGATCGGTTTATAAATACTATTTATTAATTCGATAATAAATACATTTATAAATACTACGATGAGCAAGTGAGTTTATAACATTATTATCGAATGATTTCATATTATAACGCTTATTATAACATAACATATGGTGCTGATTTCCTGATTTTGATGTTGATAAATCTATCATGAGCAAATTGTATTGGAATATATTGTCATACTTCGCTTTGCGTGATATAATGCATTTAGTTATGATAAAGATCTTACGGAGGCAAATTATGATATCTATAAAAACATATTCCGAGATAAAAACATGGATTTACCGTAACGGAAGAGACGTAGAACTTAGCTTGTGGAAGTACCATTTTGAAAAAGGAACCAAAGAAGACGTAATTTCAGCTTTGTCCTATTACCAGAATGAGGATGGTGGATTTGGTAATGCATTAGAACCTGATAACTGGAATCCAAACTCCACACCCTATACAACCTTAAATGCAATTAGCATACTAAAGGAGATTGAGTTTGTCGATATAAAACATCCGATTTATAAAGGAATCTTGAGCTATTTATATAGTGAAAAAGATCTGATGGAGTATGGTTGGAGTTTCTGCGTGCCTGCGAATGATAACTACCCCCATGCTCCGTGGTGGAATTTCAAGGAAGAAATGAACTATATTGAAAGTATTGGCGTAACGTCCGGATTATCAGTATTTACATTAAAATATGCAGATAAAAGCTCGCTCTTATATCAAAAGGCAGCAGCTCTAGTGAAAAACTTGATAGATAATTTATTGACAGGCAGCAGCTTCGGTGATATGGGCATTGGTGGTTATGTGGATCTAATAGAAGCTATGAAAGAATTGAATTTTAGCGAATATAACTACAATTCCCTGCAATTAAAAGTGAAGGAACTGGTTAAACATTCAATTGAAAGCGACATTGTAAAATGGAAAGATTACGGTGTTCGACCATCAAATTATATCAAAAGTCCTCAGAGTATCTATTATGAGGATAATAAAGAGATTGCGAAAAGTGAATTAAACTATCTAATGGATACGCTGCCGCAGAATAAGGTATGGGGAATTACCTGGACATGGTTTGATAATAATGAAAAATACAGTAAAGAATTCGCGATTAGTGAAAATTGGTGGAAGGTAATAAAAGCAATTGAAAAGCTATGCTTTCTTAAAAATTTTGGCTGTATCGAGGAATAAATGCAGAAAATGCAACACTGTTGATAATGGTAAGATAAGATAGAGTGAAAGGAAATAGCTATGCTGCCGATAAAACTTGATAGAAAAGTAATTTATGAAAGTGATTGGATTTCCTTGTATGCTGATAAAGTCAAAATGCCAAATGACTGCATTATCGAGGAATATCATCAATTGCATTATCCGCATGAATCAGTATGCGTTGTAATTATGAACGACAATGATGAATTGCTGATGATACAGTCGCTTCGATATAGTACAGGTCGTCTGGAATGGGAAATACCGGCAGGAAGCGTGGAAATAAATGAAACACCGGAAGATGCTGCTAGGCGAGAATGTCTTGAGGAGACAGGCTGCACTTTAAAGAAACTAAAATACTTGTGTTTCCAAAATCCAAGTAATGGTATGTCAGACCATCTAGTACATGCCTACTTGGCAAAAGTAGATGCGGAATCTAATGATTTCGACCTGAATGAAGTTAGTTGTAAAAAGTGGATGAAAAGAAATGAAATTATGAGAATGCTGAAGGAAAATGAAATCAGATGTGGTGTTTCTATGATGGCGTTGTTATATGCAAATCAGTTTTACTTATAAAATTGTGAAAACATGAAAATTAAATTACGGGTAAAATATGCATTTTTCTTGAACTTGAGTTCCATTAAGAATGTAAGTGACCGTAACAGTTGCATATGCTCCGCCAGCCCAGATGGTAGGGGTTGATAAACTTATTGTGTTTTTAACAATAGTTGACATATGTGAGGACAAAAAAGCATTACTTATATCGACTATATAACCACCATTACTTTGTTGTACAGTGAGGGTGGCACCAATTCCTACATTACCGGTAGGTGTGTTTACATAATCAACATAAGTTAATATTTCATTTGTACTTGCATAAATTGAAGTTACATTAAGCAGTAATATACTAATCACTAATATAAATGATACGATAAATTTTGCTTTTTTAAATTTCATTTAATACCTCCTAGTCTTCATAAGGGATTCGCTCATCAACATTACAATAAATACTGTTAATGCCTTTAAGATAAGAATTATCTTTTACAATTTCAGAACCAATATACTCCACAACAACATATTTATACCCATTTACTAAGTCCCATTCTAATGTTCTTTCGGTTTCCCAGTCTTTAAGAAAAATTTTATTGGTTATTTTTATTAAATATGTTCCTTGGGTAAACGCGGTATTTGTAGATAAACCCTTGACAGTCAAAACATCATCGGAAAAATCAATTACTTCTGCATTAAATAAATAATGCATTGTTTTTGTTGATGAAGACCAATAATTATATCCCCATATTAAAGAAGCTGTAAGGATACACCCAAGTAAAAAAAACAAAATTCTTTTAAAAAATTCAGCCTTTGGTATTTTTAATTTATAAGATAGCCTCATAAAATCACCTCCTGAATAATAATACCATATATTTACTTAAATGTCAAAATATAGGTACGATTTACATATATAATCTTGAAGGCTTTAGTTATAGTTACAGTTGTTTTTATATAATTATGAAAAATCAGGTGATTCTCACATTACGTGAGGGTGTAGGATGATTCAAGAGATAAGAAGCGCAGAGTCATAGCTGTCTAATAATGGGCTGCATTATCTAGAATATAGAAGGATAAAATTGTTATGAGAATGGTAAAACATGTTGCATATTTCCCTGGGAATCTTGAAGATCAAGGCTTCTAGGGACTTTTTGTAGGTCTTGAGTACGTCGAATCCATCATGCGTGTATTGCGCCTGAATGCAGTTAGCACCTTCATGAATTTTGGTTCTTCCCTCTTTATCACAGAAAATTACCCATACATTTTAGACAAAATTTGACGTGTAACCATTATTGGAATATGTTGTCAGTACTAATTCTAGATGATATAATAGTTCTTAATGAAATATAAGTTTATATTTGGAAGTGATTTTCAAACAAACGATTTTACTAGAATACATTAACAAATCAGAATTTGAAGGGAAGAATGCAAATGTTTACGCCAAAACTAGAAACAGAAAGATTAATACTTAGGCAAATAAAGAATGAGGATGTTGATGCAATATTCAACTGTTGGATGCAGGACGAAGATGTTTCTAGATATATGTGCTGGAAAGCAAGTAAAGATATAAATGAAGCCAAAAGATTTGTTCGGTTTGAACTTGGTAATATTGATAATGACAAATGGAATCGATGGATTATTTTGCTGAAACAAACAGATGAAATAATTGGTACCTGCTTAATTTATTATAATGATGAAGAGAACAACTGGGATATATCCTATAATCTGGGTAAAGAGTATTGGGGAAAAGGATATATGTCAGAGGCAATGCATAGGGTAATGGAATATGCAATCAATGAATTAACGATCAAAGAATGTATTGCTGTTCATGCAAAAGAAAATCTGGAATCAGGACGAGTGATACAAAAACTTGGATTTAGTTATGAAAAAGAGGTGCCATATGCATGTAATGGAGGAGAAATAAATACAGTTGGAAAATACTACAAGTTTATAGCAATATAAATTTCAATTTATAGATTCGTTTATATGCTAAATGGAAGGTGCATTTTGCTACATAAAATAGGTGTACTATTATATGAAAAACAGAGGTTGCAACTGTCAGTTGACAAAAAAGCAAGTGTGGATGGTAGTGATGCAACCATGCGTTAAGCTACAATGACACTATCAAAAGAAAGGAGTGTCAGTTATGAATATAGCAGATCGGATACAAAACTTAAGAAAAATGAAAGGTATTTCACAGGAAGAACTTGCCGACAAAGTTGGTGTTTCTCGTCAGGCAGTTTCAAAATGGGAAAGCGAACAAAGCTCCCCGGATTTAGATAAAATTATTATTATGAGTGACTACTTTGAAGTTACAACAGACTATATCCTAAAAGGAATAGAACCACCGAAACAAGCAGGTGAAGAAAATGATAATTTTATGGCAGGTCAAATATTGTATATTGCATCAACTGCATTTATAGTTATTGGGTTGTTATGCGCGTTTGCTGGTTGGCATGCAGAGCAGACAGCAGAAAGCATTTGGGGGTCTATGATAATCCAAGTTGTTGGAATCGTAGGGTATCTTATAGCTAAGATTATATCAAAAGCAAAAGCTCCCTTTCTAGTTAATTATCTTAATGTGATTATTATATTGTTTATGCCGATTTCTCTTTTCGTTGGAGTGGTTTTTAATCGTATTGTTGCACCGTACCCTGTTGATATAATAAGCGCGTTATTTTTTGGCATAGCATATTCTATTACAATAGGATTAACATTTGTTGTTTTAAGAAAGCTTGCAAAATAAGTATAATCTATCAACACTTCAAATCCCGAATTTAGGATAAATGTTATGGAGAAGATTCGTTATGTTGATGCTGCTTAGCTTCAATGCAATGCCGTTTTTTGTAAGGGTTATGGTTCGAATCCTGTATAACGTTTAACTGTTTTCCCTAGGAATCTTGAGAAATCAAGGCCCTAGGGATTTTTCTTTTGTAGGTTTTGAGTATACCTGTGTCATGGCAATGTCCTTGTGTCCGAGGAACTCACGAATGACCTTGATAAAAAGGTGGCATTTCAATTTATTATCAATTGAGTAGCAATGTTCCACTACTACTAAATTAATTAATATATAACACTTCTTTTGATTTCCTATACTCGTTGCAGAATGTACACAATTATGTTATTATAGTATACAAAAGGAGGTGCTTTTTATGCCACAAATAAGACCAATTACAGACTTAAGAAATACAAATGAAATATCAGATATTTGTCATTCCAAAAAAGAACCTGTTTTCATTACAAAAAATGGATACGGAGATTTAGTCGTTATGAGTATTGAAATGTATGAGCAGTTGACAGAACAATCAAGTGTTGATGCGGCCATATCTGAAGCAGAAGAAGAAGTCGCAAAAGGAGCTGAATTACTAGATGCAAAAGAAACTCTAGCATCATTGTGGAGACGCCATTTTGGATAAATACAATGTTAAGATGATGCCAAAAGCAGAGCGGGATATCGATGAGATATATGAATATCTTGCCAAGAAAAAGGAAATTCCGGAAATTGCCTTGAATTTAGTTGATATAATGGAAAACGCTATATTAAGTTTGGGCTGTATGCCTTATCGAGGTTCGGAGCGTAAGGTTGGAACTTATACCAATAAAGATTATAGACAGATTTTTGTAAAAAATTTCACCATAATATATCGTATTGATGAAAAGAGGCATATTGTAATAATAGTGACCATAAGCTATACCCCTCGCGAATTTTAGCCTAGTAGTTTCATCTTAACCATTTGGATTGAGCAAAAAATATGTGCACTATTATGTGCACATAAATCAGAAATGGATAGAACCCCTTTCTTTTCAGTATTTGTAGGATAGGATTATGGTTCGAATCCCGTCCCGCGCTTAATTATTTTTCGTCAGAAGTTCTTTCGTTAATTGAACTTCTGGCGATTTTTGTTTCTGTGGAAATAGAAAATACCGAGAAAAAATACAATACTCATTTGCGCAGACTTAAAATGAAAAATATGATTTGAGAATCATAAGTGTCTTCTAGGTGATATAGCGATGTAACGAAAGGGCATGCACTATATTCTTAGGAGTTTAATAATACACTCATGACACCAAAAACAAGAAAAATATAAGAAAAAATAATAGAAAACAATATTGGAATATGTTGGAATACTTAAAAAAGAATGATATAATGATGAAAGTTATTGAAATATAGCGAGATTTATCCGACAGTTTACGCTGATTATTATCTAAACCAAACGAGGTAACTTATGAGAATTCATGATAAATGTCTGCCCTGTGTAGTCAACCAAGTAATTAAAGTGGCTAGAATAACAGGGGTTGATAACAAAGAGGAACTACTTAGAGAAGTCTTTACTTATCTGAGCAAAATGGATTTTGAAGCAACAACGCCCGAAATTATCGGAGATATTTTTGACATGATAAAGATACATACGAATAATCTGGATCCCTACAAAGAAACCAGAAATTATTATAATACTTTGTTCATGAAATTGTTGCCTGAATTTGAGAGGAAGATTGAGCTTGCAGAGAATCCATTTCTGCTTGCCATGCGATATGCCATTGTTGGAAATATTATCGATTTCAATCCGATTCACAATACGTTGCTAGAGGATATTTATGATTGCTTTGAAGATATGGAACAGTTAGAATTAGTAATCGATGATTCTGCAAGACTGATGGAAGATATTTTAAGTGCAAAGATATTGCTGTACTTAGGGGATAATTGTGGAGAAATCTGCATGGATAAGATTTTCTTAAAGAAAATTAAAGAAATGAACCCTAAGGCCAAATTATTATTTGGAGTACGGGGTAAACCGGTGGTAAATGATTCGATCGCTGAGGACGCGTACGCAGTAGGAATCGATGAGTATGCAGAAGTGATTGATAATGGAGATGATTCGCTTGGAACTGTTCTTAGCCGAACAAGTCCTGCATTCAAAGAAGTCTTCAATAAAGCTGATGTAATAATCGCGAAAGGGCAAGCAAACTATGAATGTTTAAGTGAGGAAAATAAGAATATTTATTTCCTGCTGATGACGAAGTGTGATGTAATTGCCAATGATATTGGGGTTGAGGAAAAGAAAATGATCTGCATGAAAAACAGAAGAATTATAGGATAGTATCTTGTTCTAATCAGGCTGAAAAATATATGCATAACAGTCAGAAATTTAAACGGATACATACCGTGAACAGGAACTCGAAGATATAGAACAAGTTGGAGAATAATATGATAAAACCAAAGAAATTAAGGAAAGGTGATAAAATTGCTATCGTTAGCTTATCTTGGGGCGGGCTTGGTGATGATGAGCTGATTCATAAATACCATATTGCCAAAGATAGGCTGGAAAACGACTTTGGCTTACAGGTTGTGACAATGCCGAATGCATTAAAAGGTAGTCAGTTTGTTGCGGACCACCCAGAACTTCGTACAAAAGACTTAATGGATGCTTTTAGAGATAACTCGATTTGTGCTATATTCTGCGCTATTGGTGGAGATGATACGATACGCACGCTGCCATACATTGATTTCGATGTTATTCGCAATAATCCAAAGATATTTATGGGGTATTCTGATACTACAGTCAATCACCTTATGATGTATAAGGCAGGGATTGTTTCGTTTTATGGACCCTCCATCCTGTGTGAATTCGGCGAATATGTGAAAATGTTTGACTATACAAGATCAGCAGTGCAAGAGATATTATTTGGGGATTCTGCGCAGTATTTATTGCTACCAAGTCCTGAATGGTCTGATGATAGGGTTCCGTGGGAAACAAAGAATATGAATATCACGAAAAAGTTAAAGAAAGATGTTCATGGTTATGAGATTTTACAGGGAAAGGGCAGCGTGCAGGGACATTTACTTGGAGGATGTATCGATGTATTCATGATGGCAATCGGCACAGAGATATGGCCGTCACTTGATGAATGGAAAGATGCAATCCTTTTTATTGAAACAAGTGAGGATAAACCTTCCCCTGAATTTATTAAATGGACATTTAGAAATCTGGCAGCGCAAGGCATTTTAAAAGTTTTAAAAGGAATTATCATAGGAAAACCGAAAGGTGAAGTATATTATGAAGAGTATAAAACCGTAATTAAGCAGGTAGTGTCGGAGGAAGAACATTTATTAGATTTGCCTATCTTGTATAATGTGAATTTTGGACATGCTATGCCAATCGGGATCATACCATATGGTATTATGGCGGAACTAAACTGTAAGAATAAGACCCTTACCTTTTTAGAAAGCGCAACGAAATAGTAGTAATTAACCTGAAGATGTATATCAAGGCAAACAGGTAAATGATTAACAGAAAAAAACAGAAAATAGAAACAGAGGTGTTTATCATAATGAAAGTGAAAAAGAGTAAGTATAATATCATGGTAGAACTGATATGTTTGATTTTGTTAATAGGAGTATCAATCTACTTAATTTTAAATTGGAACAATATTCCGGATCAGATTCCGGGCCATTATAATGCAGCCGGAGAGATTGATAGAATGGGAAGCAAGGCAGAACTGCTGATACTTCCAATTGTCGCATGGATGATGTACATAGGAATCACGTTAGTAGAAAGCTTTCCACAGATTTGGAATACAGGTGTTACCGTGACAGAAGAAAACAAGGAACGTGTATACCGAGTGCTAAAAAATATGGTGAGTACGCTTAAGTTATGTGTAGTTGCAGCTTTTATGTACTTAACCATAAATTCTTCACAGGCAACAGCTTTGCCGATGCTGTTTCTTCCGGTATTCTTGCTCTTAATGTTTGGTCCGATTACATTCTTTATTATTAAATTAGGTAAAATTAAATAGAGAAAGTAGATAAATAGAATAACGAAAAGAATGATTGATAAACTATATTGGAATTGATTTGAGTAAATTTTACTTGAAATTATACAGATCATCATAGATGCAAAGGAGAAAGAATATCACGTGACGAACATAAAAATTAGACAAGGAACAATAACGGATATTGATTGCATAGCGCAATTATATGATGATATAAATGACCACTTAGCTGTTACGACAAATTATCCGGGATGGAGAAAGGGACTTTATCCCATTCGTGAAAATGCGGAAGATGGCATAAAAGACAGCAGTTTGTATGTAGCAACCAAGGACGCGGAAATTGTCGGATCCTTTATATTACGGCATGAACCGGAGCCTGCTTATTTGGATGCTAAGTGGCAAGCAGAATTAGACTATGAGTCTGTACTGGTAATCTATACCTTTGTTGTAAACCCGAATTATCTAGGACAAAGAGTTGGCCAGGAAATGCTTCGATTTGCTGCTTTATATGGAAAATGTACAAAGATGAAGGCATTGCGTTTAGATGTATATGAAAAAAATACACCAGCCATTCGCTTATATGAAAAATGTGGATTTAAGTATATAGATACGGTTAGCCTGGGACTAGAAGAGTATGGATTGGAATGGTTTAAGCTGTATGAGCAATTGTTGTAAGCTTGTGGAAGCTGATTTTAATCAGGGAATAAAATATAATTTAGAAATATTGCCTATTTTTATTGCAAATTATGTAAAAAAGTAATATACTTCCATTGCGTATGAATAGAGATACACTAAGGAGGAAAGACATGAAAAGAATCGCATCATTATTGTTAATTTTTGCATTGTGCTTTATGGTTGTGCCAAACACAGCAAGCGCCGCGGTGAAAATTAGCAAACAAAAGGTTACAGTAGAAATAGGCAAAACAACTACACTTGATATCAAGGGTACATCAAAAGCAGCTAAGTGGTCAAGTAACAACAAAAAGATTGCAAAAGTAACATCAGCAGGAAAAGTTACCGGTGTTTCTATTGGTGAAGCCACCATTACGGCTACGGTAAGCAAGAAGAAGTATACCTGTAAAGTAACTGTAAATAACGGATTTAATGCAAATACTGCAGCGAAGAACATTGCTGGAGAATTTACGGATTTAGGCAATGAAGTTGTAGCAATTCTTACAAATAACAATAAGTATCCAATTTCTCTATCGGTAACGGCTGTTTTTTATGATGCAGACGGTGCTATGTTAGGGAAATCTTCCTTCGATAATTATTATTTCGAATCGAAAAAGAAATGCTCAATGGCATTCAATGCCCCATATGACAGTGATTATAAGGATGTGCCATATAGCAGTTATAAAATCAGTTATTCGATTAGTGACATCAGTTATACAAAAAGCAATTTTGCTGATATAGCAATGGAATCAAATATTGGTGTCGATAACGTTATGGTGAGTGTTGTGAATAATGGTGCTGCTAAATCGGCTTCCACACAACTTAGTATAGTGTTTTACAAAGAAGGTAAAGTTGTAGGATATGATTATCAGTATGCAGATGTGGAAGAAGCAAAGGCAGAAGATTTCATTGAATTTAGTTTTCCTTATGATGAAAACTATGACTCTATAGCGGTTGACGATTATGAAGTATTTATTAACAGCTCCTATTATTATACGTGGTAATAGAATAAGCTCTTGCTCACAGCACGCGGGTTCGAATCCCGTCTCGCGCTTATCGAAAAATGGTCGCTAATCCTTATAAATTAAGGGTTAGCGATTTTTTGTTGCTTGAAAAACATGTGTGCAGGATGTGTGCAAGGTACTCAACCGTTTAGTTTAGGCTATAATGCCCTGTTCATGTAGGACCGGTTCTGTTCTACCTCATGGTAATTGTAGATATAGCCTTTTGTTGTCTCTATATCTTCGTGTCCCATATACACACTGATTTCCGCTAAAGGCATACCGGCGGCAAACAGTCTGCTGGCAAATGTTCTTCTAATACAGTGACTACTTTTGAACGATATTCCTGCATCTCTGCAATATTTCGCTAACCAGTAGTTAAAGCTTCTGCTCGTCATTCTTTCACCGTTACTTTGCGTGAACAGATACTCATGACCTTCAGAAAGCTTTTTAACCTCTTCCAAAATCTTCTGAGCCTTGTCTGTCAACGGAATGGTACGATAACCAGATGAGATATCATGTTTCACATACTCCACAATCTTATAGCCTTTACGGATATATTTCCCATCCACTTTCTCCTCATCCACAATCTCCATCTTATGGATATAAGCTTCATTATCGAGCATATCTTCCTTTGCCAAGACTACCAGTTCTCCAACACGGGTCCCTATTTGAAAGTCCATTAGGATGGTATAGGCTTCAATAGTTTCTTGCTGATAGAGAAAGTTTTCGAGGATTTCCATCTCATTTTCAAGATAAAGCTTAGAACCATCCTTTTTCTTCTGGACTGCACGAAATTTAACGTCTGCGCGTGCATTCAGCAAAGGATTAACTGACAGTATCTCCAAATCCATTGCGAGCTTGAATACCGCGTTAAGAATGGTTTTCATGTTGTTCATTTCTTTTCTCGAAAGCTTGAACGTGGTAATGGAAGCATTCAGAAATTCGTTCAACATCCTGGTGGTTATCTTTTTAACGGGAATGGTAACAAGTTTATTACCGGCATAGTACTTTAGCCAGTGCTCATCGTCCCTTTTTACAGTCTTAATGTCGATGTTACCATCGAACGCCTGCTTCCCTCTCTTTTCTATCCAGACTTCATACAAATCACTGATATTATAGTCCCTCTTACGGTCAGCATAAAAATCATAAAGCTTACCAATCAGCTCTTCGTAGGTTGTCGCGGATATCTGTTGTCTTTCTTCTTCCTCTTTCCTTACGGTGGTTATGATGCGCCCATCCTTCCTTGTGCTGATGGAATACGAATGGCGCTCTTTTACAAAGGTTTCTTTTGTCATTTTTATTTTCATTGCGACTTCTGTTGCATCCAAGATACCACATTCATACGCTTCCTGCAATACATGTAATGCATCAAGCATAATTACGTGCCTCCTGTATTAAGTTTTGAAACACTTTTTGTTTCATGTTTCATAAGAACAATATGACAGGTAGATTTAAAAACGAGGTGTTTTTCATAAATTTGCCCGCAGATCTCTGCGGGCAACGGAGTTATCTTAAATAATTTTCTGCAATTACATTGATTCTGTTATGCCCAAGAGACTGACTGGTAATCAGCATGGCACGCTTATCATAACAGACTCCTTTCAGGTCACACCGGCAATGGTAACGTTCGTTCTTTGGTATCTTTTCTATCGGTCTAGCTAGCATATTGTAGAATTCCGTACAATAATCACTACGAAAAGAATGTACGTCCATATCAGGAACATATGACCACACTTTTCCACTTCCGGCTTCCTCCATACGTCTTACAACAGCTTCAACATTGGATATGATAAGTGCTTCCCGGTATCTGCCGCCCTTTGCTCCTCTGGTGACGGCTATGTAATACAACCCGTTCTTCATCATTAATTGCGTTCCCCTTAGGCATTTTAACTCCCTCTTACGCAATCCGGTTGCCTTGCAGAATTCGATGAACTCCTTATTCTTTATTACAGAGAAATTCTTATCACGTTTTGCAGCTTTCCGGCTTCTTGTGAAGCTAGACCTATGACGTACTGCTGTTTTGATAAAATCCTCTGATGTACAGTCATAAACTTTGGCTAGAGCACATGCTTCCAATTTCTGCGTGTGAGGAGAAAGCACTAATCTTGTGGTCAGCCATTCATCTGCATACTGCCGGCATTCATCAAGCGTCCTGCAGCCATGGTGTTCTTTGCACCATTTAACAAAATAACAGGCATGCTTCAAATAATCCTTGAAGGTACCCCATGTATAAATTTTATGCATGGTGACGCTCTCCTTATAGGTCAATTTTGCCCGGGACCCGGTTTTCTTTTTTTCTTTTCGCTTTGCACGGTCTGCCATCTTGTCATCATATCTTGATTGACCGATTGCCAATTTTAATTTTAATTTCATCTCTACCTGATGAACCAACGATTCATGTTTTTCTCTGTTTCGAGCCATTTTTACCTCTTTTCTGCGCAAGCTAATTGCGCCTGACAAAGTTTGTGCTTTGGCACAAACTAAACAAGTGAAAGGTGTTTTTCTTTCGCTTTAACCACATAGTTTCGATTGTATTTTTGTTTAAGCTGAGCACGCCCAATTTATTTAAATCACAGGGCATAGTGATTATTACTCCTAAGGATACAGTCAAAGGGTATCCAGCCTGACCATTATTAACGGAGCGGTTTTTAATGGTCTACAATCTCAAATTCAGTGGTTTGTCCGGTAAAATCCCGATACAGATACGTCTTGAGTCAAGAGAACTTCGTTCCCTCTTCTTTTCTTCGTATAGACAGCCGGTTTACCGGCTATAAGGTTTTATCAAATAACAGATATTGCCTTATGAAAACAAAATCTTATTCTTGTTTTCTTGTCTGATTTTTTATGTTTTTTTATTTGAACCAAATCACGCATGCTGCGTGATAGCCCTTTCTAGTTTTTGTGCTATACCTATTGCTTTGGCGCAACTTTTCTTTTACACTATTATCATCTTAAAAA
>JBASOB010000197.1:0-7695 GCA_049657865.1 Mobilitalea sp. | reverse complement strand
ATATTGCGATGAGTATTGCTGATAGACCGGGTCTTGCAGTTGGGTTTGTTGGTGGAGCTCTTGCAAGTGCAGGTGGAGCGGGATTCCTTGGAGCATTAGTAGCTGGTTTTGCAGCAGGATATCTGGTTCTTGGACTTAAAAAAATATTCAGTAAACTGCCTAAGAGCCTGGAAGGTATTAAACCGGTACTTCTATATCCGTTCTTTGGTATCCTGATTATAGGCCTTGGTATGACATTTGTTATCAATCCTCCGGTTGCAGCTTTAAATACTCTTATGAGTGATGCATTAAACAGTATGAGTGGTTCTAGTAAGGTGATTCTTGGACTGATTCTCGGAGCAATGATGGCCTTTGATATGGGAGGTCCTTTAAATAAAGCAGCTTATGTATTCGGTACCGCGTCGCTTGTAACTGGTAACTTTGATATTATGGCAGCTGTTATGGTTGGTGGTATGACACCTCCGCTTGCACTTTCGGCAGCAAGCCTTATTTTCCCTAAGAAATTCACATCTGAAGAACGTGGTGCTTGGCCAACCAATATTGTAATGGGACTTTCTTTCATTACAGAAGGTGCGATTCCGTTTGCAGCAGCAGATCCTCTTCATGTAATTCCTTCCCTAATGGCAGGATCTGCAGTAGCAGGAGCATTATCCATGTTATTTAACTGTACGTTAAGAGCTCCTCATGGTGGTGTTTTTGTATTCCCTGTTGTAGGACAGTCCTTACTGTATATCGTTGCATTACTTGTTGGTACTGCAGTGAGTGCTTTTCTTCTTGGAATTTTGAAAAAGAATGTAACAGAAGTCTAGGTAAGAGTAAATATCAGATATGATAAAGTGAACAATTACTATTTAATTAAAAAGGATATTGGTATTAATAGATATTGATATAAACAGGTATTGATATTATCAGATATTGATATTAACAGTTATTGATATTTATATAATATTGATTTTAACAGGATATTGATATTAACAGATATTAATATTAACTGGATATAGAGTAGCTAGTTTTACTATGATGAATAACTGTTCAATAGCAGAAAGTGAGCTTTGTTATTTTTGAAAGAGGTTTTTATTAACTCTTGATAAAAACAAGGCGAACTTTCTGTTGTTAATAAAGAGAAGATTGCCATTTATATAAAAAAGTAAGATAATATGAATATAGTTAGTTTTGTTGCACTTCGTAGAAATTATGTTTTGGAAAAAGGAGATACACTCATGAAGAAGTTTACTTATACTATTACTGATTTGGAGGGGATTCATGCAAGACCTGCAGGACGTTTGGTAAAGTTGGCAGCTGGATTTGCCAGTGATATAAAAATTGAGAAAGACGGCGTATCCATGGATGCAAAGAGAATCTTTGGAGTGATGGGATTAGGCGCAAAGGCTGGTCAAGAAGTGGTTTTTACTGCAGAAGGATCCGATGAAGATGATGCTATTGTGGAAATTGAAACTTTTATGAAAGAAAATCTATAAAAAGATGGTGAGAGAATGATAACTTATAGCGGAAAAAGCGTATTAGCCGGAATAGCAATTGGAAAAATATCTTTGTATCAGAAAAATGAAGTATCCATCCATCGATATCATGTAGACGATGTCAACAAGGAGATACTTCGTTTTGAAGAAGCCAAAGAAAGAGCATTGAAGCAACTGACGATTCTATATGAAACAGCATTAAAAGAAGTAGGAGAGTCAGGCGCAGGCATTTTTGAAGTTCATCAGATGATGCTTGAAGATCTGGATTATATTGCATCGATTGTTAACATCATAGAAAATCAAAAAGTAAATGCAGAATTTGCAATTGGAGAAACCGGAGATAATTTCGCGGCAATGTTTTCCGCTATGGAGGATGACTATATGCGGGCAAGAGCTGCGGATGTAAAGGATATTACCGAGAGTCTCTTGTCTGAGTTTCAGATACAGGAGAAAGAAGTACAAGAAGATACGGAGCCGGTTATCATATTGGCTGAGGATCTCGCACCTAGCCAGACTGTTCAGTTGAATAAAGATAAAGTTCTTGCTTTTGTCACAAGACTGGGTTCCTCAAATTCCCATACCGCAATTCTTGCGCGCGCGATGGATATCCCTGCTATTGTGCAGTGTGATATAGAACTGCTTACAGAATATAATGGCAAGATGGCTGTAGTCGATGGGTATGAAGGCAAGATATATATTGACCCAAGCGAGGACATCTTGACTTCGGCGAAGAAACGTCAGGAACAGCAGATAATACAGAAGAAACTGCTTCAGGAATATAAAGGAAAAGAAAATATTACGCTTGATGGCAAGAAAATTGATGTATACGCAAATATCGGAAATGTCAAAGATATTCCTGCGGTAATGATGAATGATGCCGGTGGGATTGGATTATTAAGAAGTGAATTTCTATATTTAGAAGCAAATGATTTCCCTACAGAAAATGAACAATTTCTTGCCTATAAAGCAGTTGCTGAGAATATGGCGGGCAAAAAGGTAATCATTCGAACACTAGACATCGGAGCAGATAAAAAGGTGGGTTATTTTAATCTTGGAGAAGAAGATAATCCTGCATTAGGCTACCGCGCGATTAGAATTTGTCTGGAGCAGAAAGATATCTTTAAAACGCAGTTACGGGCAATTTACCGTGCGTCTGCCTTTGGAAAGATTGCGATCATGTTTCCGATGATTATATCGATGGAAGAAGTACAAGAAATCAAGGAAGTATTGCAGGAAGTTAAAAAAGAGCTTAAAGAACAGAATATCTCTTATAAAGAGATTGAGACCGGAATTATGATAGAGACTCCGGCAGCAGCACTGATCAGTGATCAGCTTGCGAAGGAAGTTGACTTCTTCAGCATTGGAACCAACGATCTGACCCAGTATACCCTGGCAATTGACCGCCAGAATATGAAACTGGAGCGCTTCTATAATCCTCATCATCCGGCAATTCTAAAGCTGATCAAAATGGTAGTTGATAATGCACATGCCAATGGAATTTGGGCCGGCATCTGCGGTGAATTAGCTGCTGACAGTTCTATGACAGAGACTTTCCTGAAGATGGGCGTAGATGAGCTTTCGGTTTCACCAAGATATGTGCTCGGCTTACGAAAGAAAATTAGAGAAATAAATTTATCGAAAATTTAATTTTCTGTTAAATGAATTAATAAATATTAATCAGAGGGTTATTACATGAATAAAAATTTAGCTGGATAAAATAGTAGGCTGTAAAAGCTGCTATTTAATTCAGCTTTTTTTGTTTGTGACAATAGAAAGTTTGAAATTATAAGTTATTTCATAAAAGTTAATATTAATTTGTTACTTTGAGGCCTTTATCATTAAACTGCAGCAGAAAGTTTATATAAATCGATATAGAATATTATTTAAAGAAAAACAACTATAGTTGCTTATACTTTTAAATTATGGCAAGGATTAGAGGCGAATTATCGTTATAAGCATCTGAATATAATATAAAAACGTAGTAGCACTTATAATTTCTTTGCTTTATAATAATATAATTAAGAAGGTGATTCATTACGGACAAAATAATTAAAAATTTAGTAATTAATGAAAATATGATTTTAATGCAAAAACAATTGAACTTCATGGGAGAACTTTTATGAAAATAGAACTAAATCAAAATGACTTTGAGAAAGTAAGTAAAATTGAAAGAATTAGTGTAATGAATTCGGAAGTTCTTGAATTGTATGCTGATTATCTTGCCAACCGGTCCTGCTTTATTACACAGGAATTGATGGAGGATATTATAAATAGCTGTCACGTATCCGAAGAATACGCATACTTAGTGCTGTTTGCAGCAGCATGCGGACTCAACATGGAAAATAGTAAGAGAGATCTGCAGATAACGGAAGTATATTTAAAACCTTCTATTAAAAAGCTGGAGGTTAAGAGCTACCAGGAAAATGCATATTATAAAAATGTAAAAATCCCAGAAATACAGATCGGAAACTGGGAATTGAAATATGAAAAATACCAGCCTTATGAAGCTTTTATCTATAATGACCTTGTAGTAGACCAGGATTTTAGAGAAATTCCGCTACTAGGTTTTTTTAGCGAAGAATTTCTATTTCCTGCAGTACTCGAATCTGGTACGGAATGGATGACCATAACACCGAATGAAATTGAAACGATGCAGCCAGTAGTGGATGTCGTTACAGGTAAAGTAATCACGTTTGGTCTAGGACTCGGATATTTTGCCTATATGGCATCTGAAAAGGAGGATGTACAAAGTGTAACAATTGTAGAAATGAATAAGAAAGTAATCCGTTTGTTTAAGAAATATATACTTCCACAGTTTCCGCATAAGAAAAAAATAGAGATTATTGCTATGGATGCCTTTGAATTTGCCGAAAATCATATGTCGGACATGAATTATAATTATGCTTTTGTGGATTTGTGGCATGATGCCTCAGATGGCGTGGGTCTATATCTGAAAATGAAGAAGCTGGAGTGCCGATGTCCTGATACGAAGTATTACTATTGGATTGAGGATACCATACTTTCAGGTTTTCGTTTTCTTGTTTTACCGGTACTGTTAGATGGGATAGAAGCAGATCATAAAAATGATAGCTCACAGGGGGCGGAAGAAGTAGGAGAGAGCAATGATCCCAAGGAATCGGGAGAGGAAGAATTTGAACGCAGATACCGAGCAATATCCTCTTATATGAGTGAAATAGATATTAGCACGTTTCGTGACTTTATTTATTATCTGAGTAATGCATTTCTAAGAAAACTTGCAGTTGAAATTATGGGATAAGGCAGAAATATATTAATGATAAGGACTGCATAACAATCTAAGTTTACTAAAGGGCATGTATATTAATGTCAAACCTTAAATCTTGAATATTATGTATAATTTTGGAAACTTGAAATACAAATGTTGGATTTGATAAGGGAAATATATATTTTTATTTTAGTGAAATATGATAAGATTTTTGATATAATTTTCTAATAAGATTAAGAGAAAAATGCTGATAAATGAAATCTTTAGATTACCATATTGATGGAAGGCTTTATATTCAGTGGAATCATGATGCTAGCATGGGCAGACATAATTGAAAATTAAGGAAAACAGGAGATCCAAAATGACGGATTTATTACAGACACTTGATTTGAACGGGATACAATGGATTACAGTAATTATAGCAGCTTTTCTAATCGGCTTTTCAAAGACAGGAATAGGCGGGATCATGATGCTTGCGATACCTATTCTCGCCAGTGTATTCGGAGGTAAGGATTCTACAGGAATTATGTTACCGATGCTGATCGTGGGCGATATTTTTGCAATTTGGTATTACCGTAAGAGCGTGGAATGGAAAAATGTCATTACACCTTTACCATGGGCGCTGATTGGACTGCTGACAGGAGTTATTGTTGGGAATTATATCAGCGATAAAACGTTTGTCATGTTGATTGGAATTATCGTTTTATGCTGCGTGGGAATTCTGTTCTATACAGAAAAGAAGGGACAAGATTTTATTGTACCCAATGATGCATGGTTCTATATTACAGTAGGAATATTAAGCGGATTTGCTTCTATGATAGGCAATGCTGCCGGACCGATTTTTAGTATATATTTACTGGCTCTTGGTTTTAAGAAGAATAACTTCATGGGAACAAATGCATGGTTTTTCTTTATCATTAACTTTACGAAGATACCCCTTCAGATTTTCGTATGGCACAATATCGGCCTTCGGTCATTTGCTCTTACCGCTTTGATGATACCGGTAATTTCAATCGGTGCTGTCTTAGGATTTTTAGTTTTGAAGAAAATCAATGAGAAATATTTTCGCTACCTGGTCATTGTCATGACAGCGATTGCAGCATTTAAGCTATTGATTTAATATAAGCACTCTTTTAGAATTGATGCCCATAAAAGCTGAGGGTATTGTATAATAAACAGAACAAAGTAAACAATGGTGCAGAATGAAATTAGGAGTATTGATATGACAACAGAAAAAGAAATTCATAAACATCTTAAGAAGCACTCAGGCAGGAATTTCAGCAAGACTGCAAACCCTGTTATGAAAATAATTGCACATATTCATACGGACTTTCCAACAAAATTCGGAATTCCGCGTCAGAGCGGTCTTGTGGATACCCTAAAAGCAGCGATTGTATTTGAACCGGAATACCGTAATCCTGACGCTCTGCGTGGTCTGGAGGGATTCTCACACATTTGGCTTATCTGGGAGTTTTCCGAAGCGATTCGTGATGCCTGGTCTCCAATGGTAAAACCTCCTCGTCTTGGCGGCAATACTAGAATGGGCGTTTTTGCTACACGTTCACCTTTCCGCCCGAATGCGCTTGGTCTTTCTTCAGTCAAACTCGATAGAATCGAGATGAGTCCTGAATACGGTCCGATTTTATATGTTTCGGGTGCTGATCTGATGGACAATACACCAATCTATGATATTAAACCTTACCTATCCTATACAGATAGCCATCCGGATGCAGTCGGAGGATTTGCCGATCCAGTCAGAGACTATATACTGGAGGTGGTATTTCCAGAACAATTGATCAGTATGATTCCGGAAGAAAGACGGGAAGCACTACTTGGAGTGCTTTCAAATGATCCGAGACCGTCGTATCAGAATGACCCTAAGCGTATCTATGGCTTCGAATTTGCAGGATTTGATATCAGATTCACAGTGTTGGATCATGTACTGACGGTATGCGAAATAATAGTACTCTAAAAATTAAGGCTAATCATAAAACGGAGGAGAAACAATGCAAATCAGGTGGTATCATAACAATCAAGGACCGATTATTTCTACGACAAAGGAACAGGTAATTGAGATCGATGGCTCATATTTCAAAGATTTGGCAGGTACCGGAGAATTTCTACCTTATGAGGATTGGAGGCTTCCTGCGAATACTCGTGCAGAAGATCTGGCTAAAAGACTTTCTATCGAGGAGATGGCAGGACTTATGCTCTATTCTTCGCATCAAATGATTCCTGGACGTGCAGGAAATGTATTTTCTGCAAAATATGGAGGCAGGGATTATGATAAAACAGTGAATCAGCCGTGGGAACTGTCGGACCTGCAGATTGAATTTCTTTCAAAGGATCATCTTCGTCATGTTTTGGTCGTAAAGTATGAGAATATTGAAACTGCTGTGGAATGGAATAATAATATGCAGACACTTGTGGAAAATCAGCCATGGGGAATACCTATCAACTTTTCTTCGGATCCGCGTCACAGTGCGGAAGAGAGCACCGCTGAATATAAGAATACAGCAGCTGACACTTCGAAATGGCCGGGAGGAATCGGTATCAGTGCAACATTTTCACCCGTGACCTGTAAAATGTTTGCTGAAATTGCATCAAAGGAATATCGTGCATTAGGGATCACGACTTCACTTGCACCACAGGTTGACCTGGCAACAGAACCACGCTGGATGCGTGCAGTTGATACTTTTGGCGGTCAGACAGAATTAGCCTTAGCAATGGCAAAGGCTTATTGTGACGGAATGCAGACGACGATAGGGAGCGATACCGGCTGGGGTAGTGAGAGCGTAATCAGCATGGCGAAGCACTGGCCAGGGGGCGGAACTGGAGAAGGCGGCCGAGATGCCCATTACTGGTTTGGTAAATATAATGTTTACCCAGGAGAGAGTTTTCTTGAACATCTTAAGCCATTTACGGAAGGCGCATTATCGTTAGAGGGTCCGACAAAACAAGCAAGAGCAATTA
>JBASOB010000196.1:0-2079 GCA_049657865.1 Mobilitalea sp. | reverse complement strand
GAATAATTCCCTGTGTTGCTGATCAATATATTTCTCCCCGCAATTCCAGCTTTGATTCCATTTAAAAGAGACAGCAGCATATTCAGCACCCACACTTTGTGCTTTCACCACACGATTTCTTCCACTTTCTTTTGCCTGATATAAAGCTTCATCTATGCGAGAATAAAGATTGTGATAATCTTCTCCATCAATACGTTCCGCAACGCCAAAGCTTGCCGTAATTTTTCCTGCAATTGGATGAGTCTCCTCTTCCAGAGCTTTTCTGACTTTTTCTGCTGTCGCTAATGCCCCTTTTGAACCAGAATTCGGCATAAGTATTAAAAACTCTTCTCCACCAATACGTATTGCATAATCAGATTTTCTAATATGTTTTTTAACTATATCTGCGGTAAATTGTAAAACAGAATCTCCAACCGGATGTCCCCATTGGTCATTCACTTTTTTAAAATGGTCCAAATCAAGTAATGCAGCTGAAAGAGGAATTTCATAACGTTGTGCCCTCTCAAATTCTTCTTCAACAATACTCTCCAAAAAATGTCGATTATATAGGCCTGTCAGCTCATCTTTAATTGCTATATTTTTTAACGATGCTTCCGCCTTTTTTTGAACCGTCATATCGAAAAGATTGACCATCACAGCTTCATATCCATTATAACTTCCCGATACTGCTGAGATAACCACCGTCAGTATATTACCTTCTCTGTCTTCAATGATCGCTTCGATTCCTTCTATCCGACTATCATCTTTTATTACTTTCTCAATAAGCTGAATAATATTAAAATCCAGCCAATTAACACTTGTAGATAAATATAATATTTCATTAGTATCTTTATCCTTATTACTAATTCTCTCTGCATCACCATTCATGAACAATATCTCTCCATCTTTCTTGATTACAAATAGAGATCCCTTCATGGTTTGAAACATTTTCATAAAATTTTTGTTGCTCTCGTTCACTTGCCAAAATGCATTCTTTAAATAATTTAGCATCGGAATAAAAATTATAAAAATGATAAATATGAGGATACCGATTATAATTATAAAAAGAATTTTATGGGTTATTTTAATTAGTTCTACTGATTGCCTTGCTTCCATTTCGTATCTTGACACTATAGAATCCATTTGTTCTAAATATTCAGTTTCATTCTCAATAATTTCTTGAATATTCAAATCAATCTGATGCGAATCCCTATCCTCTTTTTCTACTACTTGGAGAATATGCTCCGCACTATTAACCATAATCAAGAACGTCGGCTCTAAAGTTTCATACATTTGAAAAATAGCATTATGATCATTTTGTAAGAATTCTTCTGTTTCATTTAACTCTAAAAGCTCATAATGCGAATTTTTCCATAGTTCGATGCTTTCCTTCATATCCTTTATATATAGTTCATTAACCGTTGATTGATCCGGTTGTATAAGTAATATATCCTTAACTATTTTTTGACTAAGCATACGCTGTCTACCTGAAACATTGATAACATAAGATATATTTTCTTCCTGTGCTATTTGATAATTGATAATAAACTGTTTTAATAAGAACACAAACAATAGTAGTAAAGAAGCAATGACAAATCTATGAATTAATTTTTTATAAATTTTCATATAATTAGTTTCATTCATTTTTATTTCCTCTTCATCTCTCAATTTCCTTCTTTTCGACTCATATATAATTAATACCCTAAAATATAAAGTGATTGCTATTATAATTTGACCTTCTGTGATTGCTACTAGTTTTTAAACTTTAATCTTTTTTAATAAAAATAGACTGAATCATTATTTCATTATATCGAAATCCAATCCACTATTTACTATTTTCTATTTACTATTTTCTATAATCCTTTCTAATAAAGGGATCTTCAATACTCTCAGCTACAAGTAGTTTGTATTTCTGCGGATGACGGTACGCATTACCGTGTACTTCACGGTTTCGATACTCCCGGATTTCATCAACTGGGAAGTCCGCCATATAAATACCCTCTCTTTCACCAGCCTCAATAATTAATGTATCTCTTGAACCAGAGTCCGAAGGTCGATACGCAATTCCATCAAAGGCTGTAGAATGACCATTGCAGTCAG
>JBASOB010000195.1:0-4755 GCA_049657865.1 Mobilitalea sp. | reverse complement strand
GTAAGGAACTTTGCTTCCCTACCCAATTGCGCTGTTTTTGATCTTCTGTTCCATAAGTTATTCGTATTATTTTATTATCCTATCATAGCAAAAGATACTTTATAAATATAAACCCCAGCGTTTGTGAAAATAGTATCACAAAACTTCTCATATGACAATAGAATACTTGATTTTCTTAGCTAATTTTAATTTAAAACTCAATAAAAAACCAAATGATCAGCTATCCATCATCCGGTTTTCTATTTGCAGATAGAACTAAGAAATCAGTTCCTACTTATTTGTAAATTAAATTACAATACACTCTTTACAGCCTTTACTACATTTTCCGTAGTAAACCCGAATTTCTTAAATAAAGTACCTGCTGGTGCAGAAGCACCAAAGCCCTTCATGGTAACTGTTGTTCCATCAAGACCAACATATTTACCCCATCCGAAATCAACCGCTGCTTCTACTGCAACTCTTGCTCTTACTGCTTTTGGTATAATACTTTCCTTGTATTCATCCGACTGAGCTTCGTAAAGATCCATCGATGGAATACTTACTACTCTGACATCAACGCCCTCTTTTGCAAGTTCTTCCTGTGCATTGATACCAAGTTCTACTTCAGAACCACTAGCCATAATAATTGCGTCTGGAACTGCCTTTTTCGATGCAGATACCACATAACCACCCTTTAATGCATCCTTCGATGAACCAGGAAGTTGAGGTAGATTTTGACGTGTAAGAACTAAAGCCGTCGGTGTCTTAGTAGAAGTAATTGCATAGTACCAAGCTGCAATACACTCTGTAGCATCTGCTGGTCTAAATACAGTAAAGTTTGGCATAGACCGAAGCATAGCAAGCTGTTCCACAGGCTCATGCGTAGGTCCATCCTCACCAACACCAATACTATCATGTGTAAAGACAAAGGTAGTTGGGATTCCCATCAGTGCTGCAAGTCTAGCCATCGGTTTCGTATAGTCACTAAATACGAAGAAGGTAGATACATAAGCTTTTAAGCCCCCATGAAGGGTGAGACCGTTACCGATACCTGCCATTGCAAGTTCTCTCACACCAAAGTGAAGATTACGTCCCGCATAATTATCTTTGCTAAAGTCACCCATATCACTCATATATGTCTTAGTGGATGGTGCTAAATCTGCAGCTCCACCGATAAAGTTCGGAACTAGGTTCTTAATTCTGTTGATGATCAGACCAGAAAGGTTTCTAGTAGCTTCCGGCTTATCTGCAAATGCCCAGAAATCGTCACTATCAATTAATCCCTCTGCAATGTTAACATCATGATATTGATCCCATAAAGTCTTCATCTCTGGATATGCTTTTGCATAACTTGCAAATAATTCATTCCAAGAAGCTTCATCTTTTGCCAATTCTTTTGTGATTGCTTTATAGTTGTCATATACTTCTTCTGGAACAAAGAATGGTTCCATGCTTGGCCATTCTAGTTTTTCTTTGAGTAACTTGATATTATCTGCTCCAAGAGGTTCACCGTGTGCACTTGCCATACCTTCTCTTGGACTTCCGAATCCGATCTTTGTTTTAACGGTAATCATAGTAGGTCTGCTAAGATCAGCTTTTGCAGCTTCAATTGCAGCTCCGATTTCCTCAAGGTTATTACCATCTTCTACAACTAATGTTTGGAAACCGTAAGCTTCAAAACGTTTCTTCACATCTTCTGTAAATGCGATATCGGTACTGCCTTCAATGGTAATTTTATTGCTGTCATAAAATACAATTAATTTTCCGAGTCCGAGAGATCCCGCTAATGACATAGCCTCAGAAGTGATTCCTTCCATCATACAGCCGTCACCGCCAAGTACATAAGTAAAGTGATCGACAATCTTGTAGCTATCTTTATTAAATTTAGCTGCGAGATGAGCTTCTCCCATTGCCATACCTACTGCTGTTGCCATACCTGCACCAAGAGGACCTGTAGTCGCTTCCACGCCAACCGTGTGATGATATTCAGGATGTCCTGGTGTTAAAGAACCGTCCTGCCTAAATTCTTCTAAATCTTCGATTTTTAAGCCATATCCAAATAAATGCAGTAAAGAATATAACATCATGGAACCATGACCACCAGATAAAACAAATCTATCCCTATTATCCCATTTTGGGTTTACTGGATTATGCTTCATATGTTTTGCCCATAATTCATAAGCCATAGCAGCAGAACCAAGCGGCAGTCCCGGATGTCCGGAATTTGCTTTTTGAACACCATCTGCGGATAAAATTCTTATCGCATTCACTGACATTGTATCTATCTTACTCATTGTAAATCCTCCTTAAAAATGATTATATTGTTATGCAAAAGTATTTGCATATCCATCGAATTATCAATAAATCTAAATCTTCTACTTCTTATGAATTCCATCATTATAAATCTAAATAGTTCGGTAATTATCAATTCCATCATTTTAACTTTCATTCTTCTGCTACTTATCAATTCCATCATTTAAAATCTGAAGCTTCCACTACTTATCAATTCCTTCTGTTTAAATCTGAAGCTTCCGGTCCTTAATACTTTCCTCATTTAATCTAGAATATATCCTATTAAATATATAATAAAAAGTAATTGAAAACAAGTGATAAAATATACAGACCTTGTGTGATAACAACCGGAAAATTATCTATCTATTCGGTTACGATATTTAAAAAGTATCTTTCTTCAAACTGATCCACCGGCATAGGTCTCGCATAATAATATCCTTGAATCACATCACAGCCGACAGAGTATAAAAATTCTACCTGCTCTTTGGTTTCGATACATTCTGCAACTACCTTCATATGTAAATCTTTTGCCATCGTAATTGTATTACGGATTACCGTGAGACCTCGTTCTACTTCCTTTGTTATCTGGAAGAACTCTCCGTCTAACTTAACGATATCAAGAGGTAAATCTTTTAACGAATTGAGTGAAGAATATCCAGCACCAAAATCATCCATCGATACCATAAATCCTTCTTGTCTAAGGAGCGTTACTGTCCTTATCAATGCTGCTTTATTATGTAGAAATGCACTTTCTGTTACTTCCAATTCAATTAGGGCATGAGGAATACAATTCTTATCTACAATTTCACAAATAATATCTGCCAGATTAGGATTTATAAAATGTAATCTGGAAATATTAACTGATATCGGATATGGTATAAATCCTCTGTCAATCCAATTCCTTAGCACTTCACATACTTTATTTAACATATAGTAATCTAATTCAGTGATAAATCCATTTTTTTCAAAGATTGGAATAAAATTGTTCGGAGTAAGCATAACCCCGTCGCTGTTCATCCACCTGACCAATGCCTCTGCTCCTGAAATTGTCTCATTCTGTACTGTATATTTCGGCTGCAAAAAGACTTGAAATTCATTGTTTTTAAGTGCCTCGTTCATTGAGTTCTCAATTTCTTCTTCTTCAAAAAGTTTTTCTCTTGCCGATTTATCAAAATAGGATATTATCTCATCCGTATTTCCTTTTATGTTCTTTTTCGCAACTGCAGCAAATTCACCCATCCGGTCAATGGAATCCTTACGCTCTGTAATAAAATATACCCCGAAGAATATACGGGCTGCTTTTGTATACCGAAGTTCATGCAGTCTTTCATTTAAATCATAAAGTCTACTTTCCACTTCACTTTCCTCTTGAAAATTAAGCAGGATATAGAATTGATCCGCTGCATATCTTGTAAACGGTTCACCTTGTTGTGCCCATCTGCGAATCTCATAATAAATGTCCTTTAATACCTCGTCGCCTTTTTGATATCCGTAAGCATCATTAATAATTTTAAATCGGTTAATATCAAAATTTATAATTGCAAATTTCTTCTTATAGAATTGTTTACTGTTTAATATTTTACTCACATTTATTCTAAACTTATACCAATTGCTTCCTCCGGTGACCGGATCCAGATACAAAGTTCTAATAATCTTGCGGTTGGATTTATTTTTCCCAATAATCGTCATTGCAAATAAGAAGAAGGTTCCAATTGCAATTAAAATCCATATATTATTCGTAAGTGCCAGCAACTTTAATGTAGCAGGACTGATGACATCTTCTCTGCCTATCAGTACGTACCAATTATTAATACCAATTGGTTTCCTGTCCCATATGTATTCCTTTTCGGTGTTTTCTGTCGGAATAATTGATCTGAATATGCTAGAAATCTTGCTGTCATTCTCTATTCCTTGAAGAAAGACACCATTCTTGATCAGTGTATTATAATCAAATTTAGAAATATCATTTCCTTCTATATAAGAAACTAATTCATTATTCTCATTGAGGAGATATATCATACTTCCTTGTTCTAACTCACTCGTAGGAAGTGGTAATACATTGATTCTAGCATTGATACAAGCAAGAAGAACACCTTTCTTCGTTGTACCCTCCATAATAGGAGTCGCATAGATAAGTATCGGCTCTTGATTTGAATTGAAAGACAATTTATCCGCTACATTTGTTGTTCCCTGCATTGCTTTTTTAAAATAAGTTTCCTTTGCTTCATCTACCTTATCACCGTCTATATTATATCCGATGCCATCTGTATTCACTATTAAAATATCAAGATAAGATTCATTTTCAGATAGGATAGGAAGAATAGCTTTGATTGTATTCTCGTTTAATTCTCCTGCTTTTGCGACCAAATTTGCTGAGATTTTAATAGATTCATAATTATTTTCCACTTCTTGTTTTAAAAGTGCTGCCGTATTATTAGTCAACGAATCATAGGTATCTAATTGTGTTTCGTAGCTGTATTGAGT
>JBASOB010000194.1:0-2323 GCA_049657865.1 Mobilitalea sp. | reverse complement strand
TGCGTCATATACATCCGCTATTGCTACGATTCGCGTAAACGGATGAAGCTCACCAGCCGGAATTCCCATCGGATATCCCGAAGAGTCCATTCTTTCATGGTGATATAATGAGATGATTCGAGATAGTTCCGATATATCGACACATTTCTTCAGCGCCTCATATCCCTTCGTCGTATGACTCTTCATGTATTCATACTCCGTCGGTTCAAGTACACCCTGCTTGTTTAGTACTTTCTTATCCTGCATGACTTTACCCATATCATGCAGCAGCGTTCCTGCCGCTAACTTCTCCATCATATTCCTGCTATAATTTAGTTGCTTTGCTATCACTAAAGCATATACGGTTGTACTCACCGAATGAGAAAACGTATATTCATCTGCTGCACAGATATCATTAAGGCTGATCTGGATATCAGGATTTAATAAAATATCATTCACGATATTATTAATTGCTTCCGACATTTCACCTACATCAATTACTGTATTGTTTGAGAAATCATCAATCGTCTGCCATATCACATGCTTGCAGGAAATTCTAGTTGCTTCCGATATTGCATCCGGAATCTCGATGCCTTCGCTCAAAGCATCTTCGACATAGACATAATCGATACCCATATTTTTTAAGCTGTTTGCATATCTGCCCAAATCAGCCTGTCCAGATCTAAGTATCATACAATCTCTATAATAAATTGATTTTGCCAATACCATATCCGGCTTAATCATAGATGACGAAATTAGCCTCATAAAGTATTCCTTTCGTGTCAAAAATTATTGCTTTCGTAAGCTTAATAATACTTATATTTTGAGTGATTGTCAATATATTTAAAATTTTTTATGTAATTATTTTACAATAGAAAGTCTGCACCACCCTCCTACCCAGCTTTCTAGGTTTGAAGCAGTACAGACTTGTAATTTCTAATATGTGATTTCTAATATGCATTTTCTTTAATATGTTTCACAAGTTCATCCACCTGAGTAAAGGCCAGCGCAACTACAGTATCTGCAGCTCCGTAATATATCGCGATTCTTCCGGTAGCTGCATCCTGAAGTGTTGCACAAGGGAAGGTTACATTCGGAACATCACCGACACATTCATATATTTCTGTCGGATGGAAGATAAAAGGCTTACATCTGTATTTCACTTTCCAAGGCTCATCGATATCTAAGATTGCCGCTCCCATGGAATAAATCATTCCATTACAGGTAGTGCCGACTCCGTGGAATATCAGTAGCCATCCTTCGTCTGTCTCAATCGGAATCGGACCTGCACCAACTTTAGTCCATGCCCAGCCTTCTGCTTTCATCACATAACGATGGTAACCCCAATGTTCCATATCCGGACTCTGGCTTAAATACATGTCCCCGAAAGGAGTGTGTCCGTTATCGCTCGGACGGGAGAACATCATGTATTTACCGTTTATTTTCTTAGGGAAAAGCACACCGTTACGATTAAAAGGTAAGAATGCATTCTCCATCTGATAGAATTTCTTAAAATCGTAGGAATATGCAATGCCGATTGTCGGCCCATGATACTGATTGCACCAGGTTACATAATAACGATCCTCAATCCAGCAGACCCTTGGATCATATCCGCAAGCAACTCCAACCTGTTCTTCTTTCTCATTAAATAACGGCAGAGGCTGATGTTCAATATTCCAGTCAATTGCATTTTCACTGCTGCCAAGAAATAGGTGCTGTTCCATTGATTTATTATCACTACGGAATATACCAACAAATGCTCCGTCTTTTGCTACTACTGCACTATTGAAAATGCTGTTTGCACCCGGAATCTGATCTCTCTTAATGATTGGGTTGTTACTATATCTCCACACGATATCCGTACATCCGTCCGGACGATCTTGCCATGGCATGTTTGATAATTTTTCTCCTATAATCATAGTTACCTCCATTAATGTGAATTTACATGACAATATGTTTAATGCATAATAGTGCATTATTAGCACATTTAGTGTGCATTTACTGCGCTAATTATATCAGAAATATGTCATTGTGTCTATTCCTATTTTAGAGTCTCTTTAAAATTCACAATTCTTTCACTGTTCAGAAATACTTCTTACACAATTAACGTTTATAATAAGTTTATAAGTTAAACAGCAAACCGCTTACAAGAAAAATTAACATAGATTTTTTCATGAATTTCCCCTAAAAGCCAACGTCCCCTCGTTGGCTTTTCCTCTGCGCTGGTATAATAAAAAAGTCTTACAACCGTTAAGTTGTAAGACTTTTTTATGAGAGCAGGGGAAGAGGGATTCGAACCCCCGTGAACAGTTTTGGAGACTGCCATCCTGCCGCTGGATGATTC
>JBASOB010000193.1:0-8134 GCA_049657865.1 Mobilitalea sp. | reverse complement strand
AATTTATACCAACTGTATAAATGATATGCCGTTACCCCTGCAAAACAGACATCCCTAGGTTCTAATTGGCGGAATATCCTCACCGTTTCTAATGTATAACCAGAAAGTTGAATATCTTCTTCCTTATAAATAAAATAGTCAATTTCATCGATTGTAAACACATACTGATAATGCTCTTCTTTCGTAATTTCTAATAATTCTTGGTATTCTGGAACTCGCAGGCTGTTATCAGCATCTTGGGCTATCAGCACCAGATTATCTTTGAAACAGAATATTCTGCTTTGATTAGCAGGATTCTTCTGATGGTATTCATTATGGTATTGCATGGGTAAAATATCCTGAATCATCTTTATCTCCATTCTGCTTATTGTACAATTGACCGTTCAATTATCGTGAGTCCATCATATCAAATTCATGAAGTTAACACAAGATATAGAATTAAATCTAATGCTATGATGCAGTACTAAATCTAATGCTATGATTCAGAATCAAATCTAGTACTATGATTCACTACTAAATCTAATGCTATGATTCAGAATTAAATCTAGTGCTATGACTGTGCAAAAAAAGTTTCCTGCAAATCGCTGAATTATCTTTTCAGTAAGTAGATATCATAATGATATACCTTCCCATACTTTTCAAGTTAATGCGTTTTGTTAGGAAACTTTTATATAAATTCAAATTCTCATTAGTTTATTCAATAATTGTCTACTTCCACATCTTAAGTTCTTCCTCTGTCAATACATCAACATATGCATGTCGAAGAGCTTCTTCTGCCGTGCAGGAGGATTGATAGAACCAGTCCTTAATTTTCTTTTCAATCTCTGTGTCTGTTCCCTCTATTTTATCAGGATATACAGAAATTAATTTCTTTGATTCCTTATCTCGTAATCCAAGTTTTTTAGCATTGTCATATTTACTCATGCTTTTTCCCCTTTCGTTTTATAATTTAATTTTGATACTGGTATTATCATCTCCTTAATTATAATTCAATTGAGGTATTAGCAATGTAATTGAAGTAACAATTAAATTGTTTATCCATTGTTATTGAATTATTTCCATTATTATAGCACTATTATCTGTCTATTTCAACCCATTGGTTGTCATAAAGAAATTCACTATTATAAACTTATAATAACTTTTCCAATCATAATTATAAGCCAACATTTTCTTATCTTCACGAATGGATATCTTCCTTACACATAATCATGATAATTTTTCCCTAGGATTTCTGCATCTTTTAGGTTTGCATGCCCTACTATTGTACCCTTATCTTCAATACCATCAATCAATATATGCCCGATATCTTTCCAACCCAGATACTGAATCATTGCCTGATATGTGTCTGACATCGGTTTGAATACCTCCTGGCCTTCATCAGCACATACTGACAACAGTGCTGAATATTTAATATTAAATTTCTTACGGATTGGATTATGCAACCGGTCAATGCAGCACTTCATCTGAGCTGAGAATCCATAGAAATAAACAGGTGATGCAAAAACGATTAGATCTGCTTTCATCAGTTCTTTATATATATTTTTCATATCATCCTGCAGGATACATACTCCATCATTTCTATAACAATATTTGCAGTCTGTACAAGGCAATACCTTCTTCTCTGAAAGACAGATTTTTTTTATTTTATTTCCCGAACTGAATGCGCCTGCAATAAAGGTATCTGCAAGAATTTCTGTGTTTCCATTTTTCCTTGAGCTTCCTACTAAAACAACAATATAATCTGACATGTAATTAATATCCTCCTTTTATATGATATGAATATTGTAACTGTTCAGTACCTTCACAGTTACCGTGCTTCGAGTGATGCTTCTGTACACAAAACGGATAAAAATATCCATTTCGGCGCCGAAAAACTTGAATTCACCGCCTAATTCTAGGGGGGTCTGCATAGTTACTAGATATTACTTATTAAAAGCTTCCGCTGCAAGATTCTATAAAGCTTTATAATACAGTTCTTCGATTCCTGATCTGGTAAATAATTTAGGATGGTTGGCAATTGCTGCTGCTGATACTTTCATGCAGTTTTCCGCCATCCATTCAATATCATTCCCTACCATACCAAGTTCTGAAAGCTTAACCTTCAAATTAATTGTCTGTAATAATTTTTGAATTCTGTCCACGCAGTCGTATTCATCTCTCCCTCCAAGCCTCCTAGATATCTCAGCAAATTTATCTGGAGCACTGTCTATGGAAGCTTCATATACAACAGGCGTCAATGCAGCCAGACCATTTCCATGAACTAGATTTCGCAGACCACTTGCCGGGTGCTCCATTCCATGCGGTAAAGTCACGCCCGCCAGATTAATCACCATTCCTCCTAGCGTACTAGCAAGGCACATTGCTTCCCAGGCTTCTAGATCCGTATTATCTTTATAAACTCTTTCAAAATATTTTCCAATCAAGGACATTGCATAGGTACTCATCATATCGGTAATAGGCTGTCCTATTTTAGATAAATAGGCTTCCATATTATGGGTAAGTGCATCAAATCCTACCGAGGCCAATATATGCTTTGGCATTGTCATCATACATTCTGGATCTACGATGGAAGCTTTTGCTATAATTGAATTTGTCCTTAGGGATTTTTTATCGTTGTTATCTGGATTTGTAAGTACTGCGAATCCATTTCCTTCACTTCCGGTTCCACAGGTTGTCGGAATCAAAATAATAGGAAGTGCTTTATCACTGCTTTTTCTGCCGTAAATATATTCATTGATATCTCCCTCATTACATGTTAGAAATGCAATTGCTTTGGCACAGTCCATAATACTTCCGCCTCCGACACCGACAATCACATCACATTTCTCTTCCTTCGCAAATTCAGCTCCAATAATTGCTGTCGTAGTAAGGGGATTTTGTTCAACCTTATCAAATATGACACTGTCAATTCCTGATTCCCGTAATTTTTCTATAATTCGGTCCAAAAGTCCGGTCTTTTTAGAACTGCTTTTCCCTGTAACCAGAAAGGCTTTCTTTCCATATTTCAATGTAATTTTACCTACTTCATCTACTTTCTTGTTGCCAAAAATAAGGTTCACCGGCAAATAATAATTAAAATCCATGTCGTCCTCCTATCATAAATAACTAGCTCTCTGCTAGCATTGATTTATTAGGCAAGTTATTATTAACAAAGAGGTGCTGTAAACACTGCTGATTTGAAATAACTGACTTATGTTCTTCTTCAGTATTTCACATTTTGCAATGTTTTACAACACCCCTTTTTAAACTATACCAGCTTTTTTATTGTTTCCGTTATGGACTCTTCAAACAAACGAAGTCCCTCTTCAAGTTGTTCCTCTGTTATTACCAGCGGTGCAAGAAATCGAATTACATTGCCATAGGTTCCGGCATTTTCAATGAGAAGTCCCTTTTGTATTGCAATTTGAACCATTTCTTTCACAAACTCCGGATAAGGTTCTTTCGTTTCTCTGTCCTTCACAAATTCCATTCCAATCATTGCTCCAAGTCCTCTGATGTCTCCGATTACAGAGTACTTCTTCATGAATTCTTCGTAAGCTCCCATCATCTTTGTACCGATTGTTGCCGAACGCTCCACCAGATGATCGCGTTTCATTATTTCCATTGTTTTTAATGCTGCAGCACAAGCTAAGGGATTACCGCTATAAGTGCCACCTATCGTTCCTGGAATCACTGCATCCATGATTTCTGCCCTTGCTGTGATTGCACTGATTGGAACACCTGCTCCCATTGATTTTGCTGTTGCTATAATGTCAGGCGCTGCTCCTGCTTCTGCCCAGTATTCTGAAGCAAAGTATCTTCCGGTCCTGCCGGAGCCAGTCTGTACCTCATCCGCAATTAGTAAAATACCATTTTCATCACATATTTTTCTAACTGCTTGAACCCACTCAATCGGCGCTGGAACAAATCCACCTTCTCCCTGCAGTGGCTCAACTAAGATTGCTGCTACCTCGGAAGCCGGAGTCGCCTCAACAAAGATACGTCTTAGTTTATCGATGTAATACTGTATTGCCTCCGCTCTGGTAAATCCTTTTGGAGCATTATATAAACTTGGGAACTCCGTACGATATATTCCGGAAGGGAAAGGTCCCATTCCAATTGAATATGCCTTTTGAGCAGTAAGCGCCATCGTAAGATTCGTACGTCCATGAAATGCTCCTGAAAAACAGATAATATTTGACCTTTTTGTATATGCTTTTGCAACTTTTATTGCATTTTCATCTGCTTCTGCTCCGCTGTTTGCAAAAAAGGTCTTTTTATCCTCTCCCCTACAGGGAATTATTTTATTGAATTTTTCTGCTAACTCAATGTATCCTTCATGTGTAATGATATTTATAATCGTATGAAAATACTTATCTGACTGATCTTTTACCGCTGCTATAACTTCCGGCTGACTATATCCAATATTTAATACGCCAACTCCTCCAATCCAGTCTAAAAACTTATTTCCATCTAAGTCTTCGATCATAGCACCCTCGCCCTTTGCAATACAAATTGGATAAATGCTACTTCCAAGAGCCTTTGGTAAGGCTGCTTTTCGTCTTGTTAGCAATTCACTTGATTTTGGTCCAGGTACAATCGGTGTTAAAATCTTGGGTAATTCATCTTTAAGCATCTCTGTTTGACCTTCTTTCAGTATAAAATATAAGCCGCGATGTAGTTGTTATCCCTATCCTTGATTTCTATATTATATTTGTTTCATATTGAAAATTTATATAGAGTACCAACTTCCTATACGAGAAATCATTTGATAAGTACTCATTACATCTGTCATATCCTTTTAACTTTCCTTGATTTTATTTACCTGTTAACTTATAGATTAAATTCGATCTTCGTATCCGCAAGCGCGCTGTCCATACGATCAATGACCGCTTGTATCTGTTCTGTTGTAATTACTGCAGTAGGCTCAAATCGGATACATTTTGCATTTATTAATGTTCCTGCCGTCATTACTCCTCTAGAAAACAATCCTTTTGCGACACTATACCCCACATCGCATTTTACAAATTCCACCGCCAACATAAGGCCGATTCCTCTGACGTCATCAATAATGGTCGGATATTTATCCTTCAATTGTTCAAGACCAGTTTTAAGAATCTCACCTTTTGTCTTGCATTGTCCAGGAATGTCATGATCAATCATATATTTAATTGTTGCAATGGCTGCCGAACAGCAAACCGGATTACCACCGAAAGTTGGAGATCCAAGTAACCATGGGTTGTCCACTAATTCTTGCGTCCACATTGCCGGCCGGCATATGATACCGGTGATTGGCATGATACCGCCGCCGAATGCCTTACCAAAGGCCATAATGTCTGGTGTTACTTCTTCTGCTTCACATCTCCACATGGTTCCTGTTCTTCCCATGCCGCATTGTATTTCATCAAAAATCAAGGCAACCTGATATTCATCACATATTTCTCGGAGTTCTTTCAGATATCCTTTCGGAGGAACGATAACTCCGGCTTCTCCTTGAATTGGTTCTACAATAACTGCTGCAACCTTTTCTCCTACTGCAACAAGATTTTTAATTGCTTTTCTGGTATCCTCTGCATTTCCAAATTCAACGTGCTGTATCTGTTGTACCATTGGAAGATAAGGAGTGCGATAGGTACTTTTTCCACCGATAGAAACAGCTCCCATTGTCTTTCCATGAAATGCTCCAACCGTAGAGATATACCAGCTTCCCCCTGTCGCAATTCTTGCAAGCTTCAGTGACATTTCAATCGCTTCTGCTCCACCATTAGTAAAGAAACAGTATTGTAAATCTCCCGGTGTAATATCTGCTACCGCTTTTGCAAGATATCCTCTGAGCGGATCAAGAAGTTCCTGTGAATGCAATGCCTGATGATTTAATTGTGCCTTCACGGTATCTAGAATTTCTTCATTTCTATGCCCGCAAGTATAGATACCAAAACCACCGAGACAGTCAATAAACTCTTCTCCATAAAGACCTTCACAGACTCCGTCATGATCAGACCATTCAATTACTGCCGAGTTAGTCGAAACTGATTTTCTATACTTAAGCCATCCGGGGCTTACATAATGATCAAAATAATGAATCGTTTCCTTTGTTATTGTTTCTTTCTCTGCACCTGTCAGATTATCATTATGTATGTATCCGATTACTTTTTCCAAATCCTCACTTACCTGTTTCAGACTCATAGTAAAACCTCCTGTGCTATATTTGATACTACTATAGCATCGGGTAATGTCTATTTCAATTACTCCAAATGACCATCTTAGTAATATATAAGTACTATTCCTACTCCTATCGCATTAGTTCTCATACCAGCCAAGTACTCCTGGAGTAAGATTAATATTAATCTGTTTTACTTCCTGATATTCTTCTAAACCATGTACACCAAGCTCTCTTCCGATACCACTCATTTTATAGCCGCCCCAGGGAGCTTCATTAAAGGTAGGATTATAACAGTTAATCCAGGTAATCCCAGCACGAATTTCCTTGATTACCCTCATTGCTCTTGCTATGTCTAAGGTAAATACTGCACCCGCAAGACCATATATCGTATCGTTCGCCATGTCAATGGCCTCTTTCTCTGAAGTAAATGTCTGGATTGTAACTACCGGTCCAAAAATCTCTTCTTTTACAATCGTCATATCTCTTGTACAGTCATCAAAGATCGTAGGTCTGACAAAATATCCTTTTGCACATTCACCCTCAGTATATCTTTCTCCACCACAAATTAAAGTGGCACCTTCTTTTTTACCTATTTCTATATACTTTAATACTTGTTCCATATGTGCTTTTGAAACTAATGGACCCATATCCGGATTACCGAGAGGATTTCCAAGAATCATTGCATTCGCTTTCGTTGAAAGTTTTTTAACGAACTCATCTTTCATGGATTTCTCTATAATGATTCTAGAGCCCGCTGAGCATACTTCTCCCTGATTGAAAAAGATACCGATCATCGCCCATTCGACTGCGCCATCCATATCTGCATCAGCAAATATAACATTAGGCGATTTACCACCAAGTTCAAGCCCTATTTTCTTAACATTTCCTGCAGCGAAACGCATGATTTTCTGTCCGACTTCTGTACTTCCTGTAAATGTAATCATATCCACGTCTTCACTTACAGCCAGCTCTTCTCCTAATGTGGATCCCGGTCCCATTACAAGATTCACACAGCCTTTTGGTAATCCTGCTTTCTCAAAAATCTCAAAAAGCATGATAGTAGAAAGCATTGTATTGGAGCTAGGTTTAAAGATAATACTGTTTCCAGCTGCAAGTGCCGGCGCTAATTTCCATATTGCCATTAGAAATGGGTAATTCCATGGTGTGATCTGAGCACATACCCCTACTGGTTCATGGACGGTATAAGAGTGCATCTTCCCGAAATTGCTATTCACATCATATACTCCGCCATAAGGTGCTTTTATCAAGCTTGCATAATAACGGAAGGCATGAACTCCATCATCAATATCACCTTCTGCTTCCCGGAGTGGTTTACCATTATCCATTGCTTCTATTCTAGCAAATTCAACAGAGCTTTTTTCAATCAAATCGGCAATCTTTAAGAGGATATCCCCTCTCTGCTGAGAATCAAGATCTCTCCATTCCCTTGTTTCATAGAAGGATTTTTTAGCGGCTCTAATTGCTTTTCTAACATCCTCAATACTGCTTTCATGTACTTTTGCAAAGACCTCTCCATTCGTAGGATTAATCACTTTAATTAACTTTCCTGAAGTACCTTCTGTTTGCTCACCGTCAATAAACATTTTTTTATTTCCATTTTATACCTCCCTTATAGCGTTTACGTCATCTCAAATACCTGAAAGAACAAGGACTAGAACCTCTGTGCGAGTTTCGCAGTTCATCCGTGCGTAGGAAATTTACTTCTTTAATTCTGTCCACATATTATCGTATATTTCCAGAATATCGGAACTAAGATTACCTACATACTCTCCGGTCTCCATTACCTCGGCCGGTACATTTTTCGCCTTGTTATTAATGTATTCTTCTCCCATAGCTGCTACGGCTGCAGTATTCGGATTCACATAGGGATACTCTTCAATTACCATTTTTGCATTTTCCGGATCCATCATAAAATTAATGAATTGCATCGCCTCATCATAATTTTTAGCACCTTTGGGTACACACCAGTTA